>JBATYB010000405.1:0-2423 GCA_049673825.1 Methylocella sp.
CATGGGGTTCTCCTTGAGTCTCGAGCATCACAACCCGAGCTTCGGAGAACCCCTCCTTCAAGGCAACAATCTCATATCTGTTTGAGCGCGGTCAGCGGCAAGGAAAAGACCGTTAAGGATAAACTCAACTTTCTTCGCGACAACAGAACGCGCGGTGCAACCAAACCGGGGCCATTGCGTTTTAGCTGTGGAAGTTTTGGAGTTTCGAGATGTTTCACAAAAAAATATCGATCGTTCTGGCCGCCGCCGCCTTGGCCGCGTTCACGGCCGCCGCCAACGCGCAAGCCAAACCGCGTGCTCGCCACCGCCCGCAGGTGGCGGAGAGGTACTATGGCGAACGTCCGCCGCTCACCGTCAACCGGCGCAGTTTCCTCGATCCCGGACCGGTCGTTCCGGTGGGCAGCATGTCAAACTACGTAACCGCCAATACGATCTTCAACCTGAGGCCGGATCAAGTCTTTAACAAGTCGGCGTTCGGAACCGAGCTCCTCCCGCGGCCGCTCGAAATTCCCGCTCGTGCGGGGCCCCTCATCGAATTCGAAACTCCCGCCTATCCTTATTGACGAAAAAGGGCTGCCCGCGGTGCGGAGCGGGCGGCGCGCGGGCGCGATCATCGCGAGGGCGCAGCGGGAACCATAGGCGGAGTGTCCCCGCCGGAACGCGCGGGGATGGCGGACGGCGCGAAAAGGGGATGCGGACGCAACACCCGCTCCACCGAACCGACGAGGGCCATCTCATAGGACTGCCGCCGCTCCGTTTCCTCGAGAACGCCGTGGACACCGGAAACGGCGCGGCCGAGGGCCGCTCCTGTTGTGAGGCCCCGCACCAGCGCGGCGGCGAAAAGCGCGGTGAACAGATCGCCGGTTCCCGGGGGACGGCAGGAAAGCCTCGGAGTCGAGACCATCCAAGCGGCCCGCGGCTCGATTGCCAAGGTCTGAACGATCCCGGAAGACCCGTCTTGAAGCTGGACGCCGGTTACCGCAACCGTCGATCGCCCAAGCCCCCGGGCGGCCGCGACAATGCCTTCGACCGTCGCGGGCGCGCGCCCTGCTAGATGCTCCAGTTCAAATTGGTTCGGCGTAATAATATCCGCCAATGGAACAAGGCCTTCGCAAAACAGGGCGCGCATGTCTTCATCCACGTAGAAGCCGGGACCGGCGTCGCCCATGACCGGATCGCAAAGATAGAGAAGGTTTGGGTTTCGCGCCTTCGCCCGGCGGACGAAATCGATCACGGCGGCGGCGATTGCCGGAGAGCCCAAATAGCCGGAGATCAAGACCTTGCAGCTGTCGACGAGACCGCGTTCTTCCACGCCGACGAGCAGATCGCGCACGAATTTTGCGTCGAGCACGCCCCCACGCATGGAAGCATACTGCGGATGGTTGCTCAAAAGCGCCGTCGGCACCGCCGCGACCTCGATGCCGCAGGCTTGCAGCGGGAAGACCGCCGCGCTGTTTCCGACGTGGCCGTGAACAACTTGCGACTGAATCGCGATGACCGTCATGATGCCGCCTCCTCGTTCGCGGTCATGGCCGCAGCCCCTCCAGCCATTCCTCGAACATTTTACGCCCGTTGGCGGGCAATGAGGATCCGGCGGCCTTGGCGCCGTCGCGCAGATGGCGTGGATCGATCCCGGCACCGGCGAGTTCCGCCGCGTGGCCAACGAGCCAGGGTTCGATCCCGGCGGCTGGGTCGACCTCGGGATGGAACTGCACGCAAAGAATGTTGGAGCCTGCGGAAAAGGCCTGGTTGCGGCACATCGCGGTCGAGGCGAGACGGACGGCCCCGTGCGGCAGATCGAAGGTGTCGCCGTGCCAATGCAGCACCGGCGTTCGCGCCAGATGCCGAAGCGGCGTCGATGCGGCGGCATCCGTCAGGTCGACCGGCCCCCAGCCGATCTCCTTGACATTGGACGGATAAACTCTTGCGCCGAGCGCGCGCGCGACGAGCTGGGCGCCAAGGCAGATGCCGAAAATGGGCCGGCCGGCGCCCGCGCGGGCTTTGAGAAGATCAAGTTCCTCGCCGAGAAATGGATATTTGTCGTCTTCATAAGCGCCGACGGGCGCGCCGAGCACGATGACGAGACCGTTTGCGGCCGGATCGAGCGCTGGGAGGCCGCGAGGGCCAACATCGTAATAACGGAGCTCATAGCCGGCCCGCGTCAAAGGCTCCGCGAAGGAACCGAGATCCTCGAAATGAACATGCCGTATGACGGCCGCGGTTTTCATCGCCATTGTGTTTCCTTTAAACCGAGCTAGCCCTCGGCCATACCCTCATTTCCTGGCCGAGCGTGGGCCTCGCATTCCGGCGCGGGTCGTGGCTGGGTTGCCGCGCGCCGGCAGCCATCGGGAGGCGGCGCGACATTGACCTATAAGCATACTAAAGCATGGTCGCGCCTTGCCCGGTAGTTTGCCATCCGATCT
>JBATYB010000406.1:0-10095 GCA_049673825.1 Methylocella sp.
GAACAGAAGAAAAGATCAGAACCTTGATCGAAGGAGCTTGGGCGAAGGCGACCCCATTAGATGTCGCCGCTGGACGCTGGGGAGGGGGAGTGGTTATCGTCGGCTCCGTGTTTGAGGTGAATCTAGCTACAGGCAAGAAAACGCGTTACATCATCGGAACGTCAGGCATTCGCGGCAGCAGTGCCTCAGTGGAGACGAATACCTATGTGGTCGTGCTCGACTCTGATATGAACGTCAAAACATGCTACCCAATCAATCCTGCGGACGAAGTCAACCCGCGCGACGAGTGAAGGTCGATGAAATTCGCCTTGAAATGCGCGACAGAGATCGCTTCGCGGCATATTAAATGCTTCGACTTGCACGAAGAGTTCGGTTTGGCTTATCTCGCCGAACATGGCGACACGATCACGCTCTATCTCAATGATAGAGCATCCCGATCGTGGCTGAAGGGAGATTATCCTTACCTTGAACATGTAAGGTGGTTCGAACCGGATGCGGTAATTGCCTGGTACAGAGATGAGGTGGAGGCCGTGGTCATCTCCGACAAGAGTTGGAGAAAGTTCGCCATCGGAAGCCCCCACCACCTCCTCCTCTCGAAGAACTATATTTTCGTGAGCTATTATGAAGAAGGAGTGAGGAGCCCGTCCGATCTCCTCTATCTGCACCACGTGGTCTGTGCATTTACACGCGAGGGAGCTTTCGCACTCGGCCTCGAGGACGTCATGACGCCCAGTGGGTTCAGAGATTTTTTTATAGAAATCGAGGCGGGCTACACTTTAGACGACCTGCTCGCTTTCATCACATGCAATCCGGATTGCATATGGATATTGGATGTTCCGCAAAAGCATCTCAGACGAATAGCCGTGCCTTTTTCCACCGTCGCTGTTCGGGTGATGTCGGGAGACGATAAAATGGCCTTTGGCATCTTCGATCATCGAGGGATTCTTTATGCCTATCCCAACTTGCCGGCCTTCGAGTTGGCTGTTTTCGATCTCGAATCTGAAATATCGTCCAAACAGGATTTCGCCACTATTGAAAAGCCATTAATGGACGCCGGCTTCCAGATGAGCGGGATACAGTTCCAGTCGAATTCGACCGGCAAGATCATCGTTAGCGACGGCGTGAAAGCGGCATTTCTCGAATTTTCCGAGGCGCCGTAAGCGAAGTATTGCGCCTCATCATCAATATTTTCGGGCGCGGCCAGGCGATCAGGCTTTTTGGCGCGGCCAAAGATGCCAAAGGCGGAAATGCTGCCGCCCGAGCCGCGAATAAGCTCCTCTTCTCTAATCGTTTCCGTAAGTAAGCTTGTAATTCCAATTTCAATGGAGGCATGTCAGTGTCATCCGCGCTTTTCGATACGATCAAAGCCCTCGAAGAAGCTCGTCTGCATTTCTTTATCGAAAGGACGAGACCCGACTCGGTGATGTTGTCCGTGACAATGGTGGGGGTGAGAATGGAGATCGACATTTTCGAGGACGATCATATCGAAATTTCCCGCTTTTATGGCGACGAAAGCGTCGAAAGCGGGAGAGAACTGCTCATGGACATTCTGCAATCCGAGAAGTGAAAAATTTGCGGGATACCCTCGCCAAGCATTTCTCTAGGCCGGTTAGAGATCAAGTCGTGGCCGTTCCATCGACTACCGCTCCCTACGCGGCACTCGCCCTTGTCGCGGTTGCGCTATCCAGCGCGTCGATGGGGGAAGAACCGGCGCCGCGGGCCGATCCACCCGCCGAAGTTCAGGCGCTTGTCGATCGCAATGCTGGCTGCAATTCCTTGGCCACACACCCCGAGCCCAATAGCGCCGCGCAGCTCGACGCCCAGCGTCTCTATTTCAAATGCGACGCCATCGCGAACGATGTGGCCTTGCTACGCAAGCGTTATCAAAACGATCCTCGTATCCTGGAGGCGCTTGATTTGGCCGAACTGCCCGCCGATGCCGATGACCTCATTCACCGCCGCATGGGCTGCGATGAGTGGGCGGCGGAAGTGCGTGCGCACCCAGATCGCGCGGCCGGGATCGAAGCTACGCGCGCCTATCTCAAATGTGACGCCGTTGCGAAAGATGAAGCCGCGCTCCGCCGGAAATACAGTGGCAACCCGGCTATCCTCAAATTTCTTGACGCGAAGTGGGTTCATATTGTCAAGAGAGTGCCGGTCAAGATCGCCCCGCAAGCGAATCCGGCGGAGACGTCGAAGGGACCATCCCATATCATCGATCGCTGAAAGCGCCCGAGCATTCCGTCCGCGACTCTCTTCGCGCGCGGGATCATGCTCACCCCCGGGCCGTGCGCGGCACTTCTTTTGGCTGTTTGCAAGGAATCCGCCTTGTTTAGTCCCCGTTAAACTGCCGTTACCGGGAGTTCGCAGCCCCGGCAACGCGCCTTCGCTTGCGCTTTCGCTTGCGTTTGGCCGAGGCGTCCATTAGGTTTACGGTATCTTGGTCAGGTGAGCTGCCAAATTGGCGTTCGGTTCCAATATTTTGCACACAGGCCCCGGCACGCGCCGCGCGGCGCGGCTTTGTTCCGGGTTGCTTCGGCTTATCCGCCCCTGAGGGCCGGCCGGGCGTCGCGCCTGGGCGCTCAGGGGAACGCGGCAAGCCTTTAGAGCCCAATATTAACCGGACAAAAGCCATGACAAACCTAGCTGCCGCTTCGCTCGGCGAGCCCGCGCGGCAAAACTCGCAAGCGATCGTCATTTTCGACACCACCCTGCGCGACGGCGAACAATCCCCCGGCGCCTCGATGACCCTCGAGGAGAAACTGCAAGTGGCGGGCCTCCTCGATGCGATGGGCGTCGATATCATCGAGGCTGGTTTCCCGGTGACCTCGGAAGGCGATTTCGAGGCGGTTTCGGCGATCGCCAAACGCATGAAGCGGGCGAGCGTCGCGGGTCTTGCCCGCGCGGCCGCCAAGGATATCGACCGCTGCGCCGAAGCTCTGCGCCCGGCGCTCCTCCCGCGCATTCATTTGTTTATTTCGACCTCGCCGCTCCACATGAAATACAAGCTGCAAAAGCGGCCGGATGAGGTTCTCGAGATGGTCGCGGCAAGCGTCGGGCGGGCACGCAACCTTGTCGCCGATGTCGAATGGTCGGCGGAGGATGGAACAAGGTCCGATATCGAGTTTCTCTGCCGCTGCGTCGAGGCCGCCATCAAGGCGGGCGCCACGACCGTCAATATCCCCGATACCGTCGGCTACGCGGTGCCGCATGAATACCGGGCTCTGTTCGAGACCGTGCGCGAAAAAGTGCCCAATTCGGGCAAGGCGGTGTTTTCCGTCCATTGTCACAACGATCTGGGGCTCGCGGTCGCCAACACGCTAGCCGGCATCGAAGGCGGCGCCCGGCAGGTCGAATGCACGATCAACGGCATGGGCGAGCGCGCCGGCAATGCCGCCATGGAAGAGGTGGTGATGGCGCTGCGCGTGCGCCGCGACACAATGCCCTACCACACCAACATCGATACGACGATGCTGACCAGGGCCTCAAAACTCGTTTCGGCGGTGAGCTCGTTTCCGGTGCAATACAATAAGGCCGTCGTCGGGCGGAATGCCTTCGCGCATGAGAGCGGGATCCATCAGGACGGGATGCTGAAGAACGCCGGGACCTACGAGATCATGACCCCTGAGAGCGTCGGCGTGGCCAAGACGTCGCTCGTCATGGGCAAGCATTCCGGCCGCCACGCTTTTAAGGAGAAACTCAAGGAATTGGGCTACGAGCTCGGCGACAACACCCTCGAGGACGCATTCTCCCGCTTCAAGAATCTCGCCGACCGCAAGAAGATTGTCTACGACGAAGATCTGGCCGCGCTTGTCGACGACGAGATCGCCCATGCCTATGACCGCATCAAGCTTGTCGCCTTGACGGTGATCGCCGGCACCAAGGGGCCGCAGTCGGCGGCCTTGACGCTCGATATCGACGGCGAGCAGAAGACCCATCAGGCGACGGGCAATGGCCCGGTCGATGCGATTTTCAACGCGATCCTCGCGCTCGTGCCTCACAAGGCCGTGCTTGAACTTTTTCAGGTGCACGCGGTCACCCAGGGAACCGACGCGCAAGCCGAGGTTTCCGTGCGTCTCGCCGAGGACGGCAAATCGGTTACCGCCAAGGGCGCCGATCCCGATACCCTGGTGGCATCGGCGAAGGCCTATATCGCGTCCCTGAACAAGCTGATGGTCAAGCGCGGAAAGCAGCGTCCTGAGGTTTTGACGGGGTGAGGAATAATTTATGAAGCATAATATAAACAGCCTCAAGTCAGCATCAGGCTTCAGCGGAGGCTATTTGGCTAACGGCAGGCTCTAAGAACAGACATAAGCGGCACGGAGTCTCTTTTGATTGCGATGTTTTCGAAAACCTATCAATTTTACTGGCCTAGCTTGCTGTGAAACTATTATCAACGGCCTAGCTTTTTCGTTGTCACACTTAAGCCAGTCAATTTCATCCTCGGGTAACCGGGAACGATCCTTTGGTGGCGGCGTTAGGCCGTCGAGCAATTGGCTCGAAAGAAGGAGAGTTCCAGATGAGAAAAAGTTTGTTGTCGACGATTGCAGGGGCAGCCTTATTCCTGGGCGGCGGCGGTCTGGCCGCAGCCCAGCAGATGGGGTCGCCCGGTCCCACGAACCCCGGCGCTCAAGGTTCTTCGCAGCGCCAGCCGGGCACTGCTAAAAATCCCTCCGGGCGCCATCCCGGTGCAATGCAAGGCCAGGTCCAGGGGCGGTCGGGCGCCGTCGCGGAAAAGGAGCATCGCCCCGGCCATCCCGGCGCAATGCAAAGGCAAGCTCAGGGACGGCCCGGCGCCGTCGCGGAAAAGGAGCGTCGCCCTGGCCGTCCCGGCGCGATGCAAAGGCAAGCTCAGGGGCGGTCCGGCGCCGTCGAGGAAAACGAGCATCGCTCTGGCCACCCTGGCGCAATGCAAAGGCAAGCCCAGAGGCGGTCCGGCGTGCAAGGTGCCACCCAGGAGTGGTCCGGGCGGTCAGTCGGGTCCACCACATTGACTTCGGGTCAGAAGACCAGACTTCATGAGGTCATCGCGGGAGGGAATGTTCAACGTGTCAACCATGTTAATTTCGCGCTTTCGCGCGGAATCCGCGTGCCCGATGCCGTAAGGCTTTATGACGTTCCCAACACGATCGTGGACATCCTTCCGCAATATCGCGGCTTCGAGTACATTGTCGTCAGGCACGATCTGGTGATCATCAATCCGGAGACGTTGGAGATCGTGGCGATTCTTCCGGTTTGATGTGACTTTCAACGGCGCTCACTCAATGTTGAGTTTCGGCGCAGGCGGCCCCGGAGACGATAATGCCCGCCGGGGGCCGCCTCCATTCCAAACGGCTTCCGTCCGGAAATCGCAGTAAAAGGCGAACGACCGGGCGGAAACACTCGAGTTATTCCGCCGCGATGAGGTGAAAAAAACTTCCCGACACTTTACCGCGCCGGCTTCCTTCCGCTAGTTCGGCCCCCCCATGCGCATCCCGGACGAAGGCGAACGGCGCGTCGGGCAGGCGAGCCGCTTCGAGGATGGCATAGTGAAACTCATGCCCACGCAACAGGGCGCCTTTCGCGCCCAAGGGATGCGCCCCGGCGAGGCGCGCTTGCCGGTAGCCGAGATGGAGCTTGCGGCTCGCAAAACTGAACGATGCGCCAAGAAGTCCCGCCATGGGATGGGCATGGCCTGCTTGATCGGTCAGGCTTTCCCCTAAAACCATGTAGCCGCCGCATTCGCCATGCGCGGGCCGCGTCTCCGCGAACCGGCGCAAGCCTTCGAGAAATCGCTCCGCCCCCGCGATTGGCCCCGCGTGAAGCTCGGGATAGCCGCCGGGCAGCCAGCAAAGATCACAGTGGTCCGGCGGCGGCTCGTCGGCGAGCGGCGAAAAGAAGGCGATTTCCGCGCCCGCCTTTCGCCAGCCCGCCAGAATATGCGGATAGAAAAACGAGAACGCCTCGTCCCTGGCGATTGCTATGCGCTGCGCCGGAGGCGGCAAGGCGGGCGATCCCGCGTAAGGCAATGCCGGGCGCGCGCGCGCGTAAGACAAAATCGCGCCGGTATCGGCATGTTCCTCGACAAACGCCGCGATCCGGTCCAAAGCCGCATCGAGACCGGCGGTTTCGCCCGCCTGCACGAGGCCGAGATGGCGCTCCGGCAGACTGATTTTTTCGTCGCGGGGCAAGGCCCCCAAGACCGGGATTCCGAGCGTCTCGATGGCTTCGGTCGCGAGGCGGCGATGATGCAGGCTGGCCACCCGGTTCAAGACCACCGCGGCGATTTTTATGCGTGGGTCGAAGCTGGCGCAGCCTTTGACGATCGCCGCCGCGGTTTGCGATTGCCCGGTGGCGTCGATCACGAGCAGGACCGGCCAGCCGAGCGCCGCCGCGACATCGGCGGACGAACCGGTCCGGCCAGGCTCTCCCGCCACGCCGTCGAAAAGCCCCATGACCCCTTCGCAGAGGACGAGGCCGCAAGCCTCGCCAGCGGCGACGGCCAGAGCGCCGAGAAGAGAGGGACGCATCGCCCAACTGTCCAGATTGAAGCTTGGTTTGCCCGTCGCGGCGGCATGAAAGGCCGGGTCAATATAATCCGGGCCGCATTTGGCGCCGGCGACGGTGAGGCCCGCATTCCGGTAAGAGCGCATGAGCCCAAGGGTCAGGATGGTCTTGCCGCTGCCCGAGCGCGGCGCGGCGATCACGAGGCCGCGTGCTAGAATATTGCGGTCATGGCCGGCGAGTTTCACGAGAAGGCGTTTCCTTTCCAATGAGCGAAGCCGAGGAGCCCCCGTCAGGCAAGGCGAATTTGCGCAAGGGCTGGACGACCGGCGCCTGCGCCGCCGCCGCCGCGCGGGCGGCCTATGAGGCGCTGCTTGCCGGCCAGTTTCCCGAATCCGTCATCATTACCCTGCCGGGCGGTGCGCGGCCGTCTTTTGCGCTGGCATTGGAAGAGCTTGGCCAGGGATTTGCGTGCGCGGGAATCATCAAGGACGCGGGCGACGATCCCGACGTGACGCATGGCGCGCTGGTGATCGCGCGCGTGTCCCACGGCCCACCCGGATCGGGCGTGATGTTTCGCGCCGGAGAGGGAGTAGGCACCGTCACCCGCGCGGGCCTGCCTCTTCCGCCGGGCGAGCCGGCGATCAATCCGGCGCCCCGCCGGATGATCGAAGCCGCGATCGGCGAGGTGGCGCGCATGCATGGTCTTGCCGGAGACGCGACCGTCGAAATCTCGATTCCAGGCGGCGAAAAAATCGCCGAGCGAACGCTCAACGGGCGGCTCGGCATCGTTGGCGGCCTCTCGATCCTGGGCACTACGGGGATTGTCGTGCCCTATTCCTGCGCGGCATGGATCGACACGATCCATCGCGGGATCGATGTCGCCCGCGCGGCCGGGCTTTCCCATATCGCTGGATCCACCGGCTCGACTTCGGAAGCGGCGATAAAGGCACTGCATGAGCTGCCGGACATCGCGCTGATCGAGATGGGCGATTTTGTAGGCAGCATGCTGAAATATCTGCGCAAGCACGACATCGCCAAGGTTACGATCGCCGGCGGCTTCGCCAAAATGACAAAGCTCGGCCAAGGCCTTCTCGACCTCCATTCGGGCCGTGGCGAGGTCGATTTCTCCTGGCTCGCGGCCCACTGCGCGGAGGCCGGAGCCGGCGACGATCTCATTGCGAGCATAAAAGCCGCCAATAGCGCCGCGCAAGTTTACGATCTCGCTCGCGCGGCGGGCATCGACCTCGGGGCGCCGGTCGCGGAGGCGGCGTGGCGCACGGCGGCGAAGATTTTGCATGACAGCGGCATCGCGCTTGAGATCGCGACCTTCGACCGCGACGGCCATCTTCTCGCGCGAACGCCGTTCCGCCGCGTTCATTGAGGCGTTCTCCGGAATCGGCGATGGTAATCTTTGTCATAGAGCGCGCTTGGGCGAAAATCGCCGGGCGCCAAGACTTGCCCGACGAGGATCAGCGCGGTGCGCTCCATCGGCATCTCCGCAACCATTCCGGCGATGGTTGCGAGCGTGCCCCGGAGAATCGTTTGATCCGGCCAGGAAGCGCGAAACACGATCGCCACCGGGCAATCTGCGCCATAATGCGGCGTCAATTCGGCCGCGATCCGCTCGATCGCGTGGATCGAGAGATGAATGGCGAGCGTCGTCCGCGCGGTGGCGAAAGTTGCGAGCTGTTCGTGCGCCGGCATCGCGGAGGCGCGTCCCTGGATGCGCGTCAGAACCAGGGATTGCGCCACTTCCGGCAGAGTAAGTTCGACCCCCAAGGCGGCGGCGGCGGCGGCGAAAGCCGGAACGCCCGGCGTGATCGTATAGGGAATGGCGAGCCTGTCGAGCGCACGAATTTGTTCGCCTAGCGCGCTCCATATCGAAAGGTCGCCCGAATGCAGGCGCGCGACATCCTCTTTCTCGCGATGCGCGCGCAAAAATTCGGCCTCGATCTCGTCGAGGCTCATCGGCGCCGTATCGACGATGCGGGCGCCCTTGGGACAATGCTCGAGGAGCGCCTGAGGCACGAGTGAGCCGGCAAAGAGGCAAACGGGCGAACGGGCGATCAGGTCGCGCCCGCGCAAGGTGATAAGATCGGGGGCGCCAGGCCCCGCGCCGATGAAGTGAACGGTCATGGCTCTTGTCTGCCCGCGATCGCGCAGCTCGCGCCTCCCTCGCTCATGCGCGCGACGAGCAGGACGGACGACGGCCCGGCGCCGGCGAGCGCGGCGGCCTCCGCGATCGATGGAAGTCCGAACATCGCCATCACTCTTGGCGAGTTCGTGGCGGCGCGTAAAGAGGCTTGCCGCAAAACTTGGCTGTCGAGAAATACGAGCGGCAGGCCGAGCGCTTTTGCCGCGCTGGCGAGGCCCGCCTCGCTCGTCTTGACCTCGTGCGTGAAAAGGGCAGCCGGCGCGCCCGCGCAGGACGCCGCCGCGATGGCGCGTTCGACGAGAGCGGCGATTGCTTCGCTGGAGCAGCCTCTTTTGCAGCCGATCCCGATCGCCACGGCGGTTTTGCGTTCGCTGAAATCGCCCGGGGGCTTAGGCTTGTTGTCTTGTTGCATGTCCGCCGCGAAATCTTTCGCGATATATTAGCTTTGTAAGCGCTCGGCGTCCCCGCTTGAGACGCTAGATGCCGGCGCCCGCGCCGGCCTCGTTGTGGCCGGCCGCTATCTCCAAGCCTGGGGTGAATTGTGAGCGGAAAACTGGTGCTGCGAGAGAGGATTGAACTCTCGGCCTCTCCCTTACCAAGGGAGTGCTCTACCACTGAGCTACCGCAGCTCTCGCCTGAGCGGTTTTTGATTGTCCGTGCGCGGGCGTATGTCGCATAGGCCCGGTTCCGAGGCAAGGGGCGGGCTCGAAATCGGGCGAGGCCGGCGCCAGTCCATCGCGGCAGGATGTCCCGGACGGATGCCGCTTCGACGAGCGTAACGAACATGCCGTTTGGCCATTGGGCTTGCCCGTGCGCCAGGGCGCCGTTATAAGAATGCCTGAGCAAGTCGCGGCCGGACAAGCGATCCGGCGGCGGGGCGGAGTGTAGCGCAGCCTGGTAGCGCACCTCGTTCGGGACGAGGGGGCCGGAGGTTCGAATCCTCTCACTCCGACCAATATCCTTTTGCCGGATCAGACTGCGAACGCAGCGGGTACAGGCTTTGACGATGGGGAGGTTCCGGCAAGGGTCGATGGCAAGGCGCGTCGCGATGACCGCGTTCGCGCTTTATGCGCTTTTGCTGCACGGCTTCCTCGCCACATCCGCGCCGGCCGGCACCTTCGCGTTCCCGGGCGGAATTAGCTGCGCCCTGGGCGGATCCGGGTCCGGCACTCCCGGCGGCGATCCCGTTCATCATCATCATCACGGCCTTTGTTGCATTCTGGCTTGCGCCGCCGCTGCTTGCGCCGCTGTCGCGGCGCCTTCAGCGGTATCGGTTTTTCCCACACGCGTTTCCTCGACGATTGACTTCGCGCCCGTGCGAGGGCTCGCGGCGCGCGCCCCCCGCAAATATTATTTTGCCGCGCGCGGTCCTCCTGAAAACCTCTGATCGCGCTCGTCGGTTCCAGGCTCCTCATAGCGAACCTCTTTCCCCTGCTTGGCGTGACTTCCTGCCC
>JBATYB010000407.1:0-2682 GCA_049673825.1 Methylocella sp.
CGAACGAGAGGCTCGCTTCATAAGCTTCCACCTGAACGGCACGACCGCGGCCTTGAACGGCAATGAACCATGAACCCAGCGGCCTCGCGCCTATGCCGCCCCCTGTCTAACACGTTGCGAGAGCGCCGCCAAAGCCTGGCCAAAAAAGTGCCTATGCCTTCGATGCGTGCCGGATCGAGGGTTCAAGCAGGACCGGGAAATTGACCGAATTGGCGATGAAGCATCTCCGATGGGCGTCCTGGTGGAGGCGCAGCGCCGCTTGAGCGGCACCGGACTCGATCGTCACCCTTGGCCGCAAAAGGACGGACTCGAAATGTCCCCCGCGCTCCTGCGATTCGATCAAGCGGCCGATTGGGCGATCTTCATAGGCCAGGACGACAATCCCGGCGTTGGCGCAAAGATGCAAATACCAAAGCATGTGGCATGACGAAATCGCCGCGACAAGCAAGTCCTCTGGATTGTGCCGCGCGGGGTTGCCCAGAAACGCCTCGCCGGCGGATAGCGGGAGATCTGGTTTTCCCGCCGCGCGCGCCACATGGTCGCGCCCGTAGGCCGTATAAGCCGAAGTGCCTCGCCCCCCGGTTGCCTGTCCAAGTGATGTTCACCTCGTAGAGGCGGGCTCGGCTAGCCATGGGCAAGGCGCCACCTCAGCCTTCCGGCGTCCAGGCCTCGTAATCGCCAGTCGCCGGAGGCCGCGCATCGGCGGCCAAGATCGAGCCCGGCGGACGCCAGGCTTGCGGCGTGCCGGTCATGTTCGGCAGGTGCGGCAATTCCCACGCGCGGGCCGCGTAAGTCTCCGCGGTTGGTGGTCTATCCACCGTGTGATGCAGCCAGCCATACCAGCCGGGCGGGGTCATCGACCCCTCGCTCTCGCCCGCATAAATCACCCAGCGCCGTTCGAAGCCAAGCGCCTTGTCGATTTTCCGGGTACGATAATAACGGTTGCCGAATTCGTCCTTGCCGGCGAATATGCCGAAGAGCAATGTATGCAGCGCCGTATTTAGGGTCTGGCCGTTCCACCAGGTAAAAATCCGAGCGAGCCATTTCATCGGGTTGATTTGCCTTCGGCATTGCGGGAGCGACCCCCGCCAATGTCCGGCGGTTATGACCCCGCGCGGCGCCGCCGTCCAGGGCGCGGATGCAAAACAATTTCTTAACTAATCCACAACATTGATTTCTCGACAACCTACAACATGTTGTATACGTTTATGACATCAATAGCTATCTTTAGGGGCACAGCCAATGCGAATCGAGCGGCGTTACACCAGGCCCGAGCACTCGCCCTACACGGATATAGCGTTTCGCACGGCGAAAAGCGAAATCCGCAATCCCGACGGATCGATCGTTTTCTCGGCTGACGGCATCGAGGTTCCCTGCGCTTGGAGCCAGGTCGCGGCGGACGTGCTCGCGCAAAAATATTTCCGCAAGGCGGGGGTGCCCGCCCGGTTGAAGCGAATCGAGGAAGACGCGGTTCCCTCTTTCCTTTGGCGCTCCGCCGCGGACGAAGAGGCGCTCGCGGCCTTGCCGAAGTCCGGGCGCGATGGGGGCGAGACCTCGGCCCGCCAAATCTTCGACCGTCTTGCCGGCGCCTGGACCTATTGGGGCTGGAAAGGCAAATATTTCGACTCGGAAGCGGATGCGGCCGCCTTCTTCGACGAGTTGCGCTTCATGCTGGCGCGTCAGATGGCGGCGCCCAATTCGCCGCAATGGTTCAACACCGGGCTCCACTGGGCCTATGGCATCGACGGGCCAAGCCAGGGCCATTTTTATGTCGACCACGAGACCAAGAAGCTCGTCAAATCGAAGTCGGCCTATGAGCATCCGCAACCGCATGCCTGTTTCATCCAGTCGGTCGCCGACGACCTCGTCAACGATGGCGGGATCATGGATCTTTGGGTACGCGAAGCCAGGCTCTTCAAATATGGCTCCGGCACCGGCTCGAATTTTTCCAAATTGCGCGGCGAGAGCGAAAAGCTTTCCGGCGGCGGCAAATCCTCCGGCCTGATGTCGTTCTTGAAGATCGGCGATCGTGCCGCGGGAGCAATCAAGTCAGGCGGCACGACAAGGCGAGCCGCGAAAATGGTCATCGTCGATGCCGATCATCCCGACATCGAGGATTTTATCGAATGGAAAGTGAGGGAAGAACGGAAAGTCGCCGCGCTCGTCACCGGCTCGAAAATTTTGCAAAGGGCGATGAAGGCTATTCTGCGCGCCTGCGTCAATTGCGAGGGACCGGGTGACGATTGTTTCGATCCGGAAAAAAACCCAGCCCTGAAAAAAGAGATCAAGCTCGCGCGGCGCGCCTTCGTCCCCGACGCCTTGATCAAGAAAACCATCCAACTGGGGCGGCAGGGCCATACGGACATCGAATTCGAAACTTTTACGGCCGATTGGGACTCCGAGGCCTATCTCACCGTCTCCGGCCAGAACTCGAACAATTCCGTGCGCGTGAACGACGAATTTCTGCGCGCGGTCGAGAAGGATCGCGATTGGACGTTGACCCGGCGGCTCGACGGCAAGCCGCACAAGGCGATGAAAGCGCGGGCCCTCTGGGACAAGATCGGCCGCGCCGCTTGGGCCTCGGCCGACCCCGGCCTGCAATACCACACGACGATCAACGATTGGCACACCTGCCCGGCGGCGGGCCCGATCCGCGCCTCGAATCCGTGCTCGGAATATATG
>JBATYB010000408.1:0-1842 GCA_049673825.1 Methylocella sp.
CGCCACCATTGCAGACCGCAAGGCGGGCTTCCGTTCGCTTGCCGACGCATGGGTGGACACCACGACCTCGCACGGGCGCTTGATGCTGACCGTGCTTGGCGGGTTGGCCGAGTTCGAGCGCGACCTAATCCGCGCCCGCACCGGCGAAGGCCGGGCGCGAGCCGTGGCGCGCGGGCAGAAGATGGGCCGGCCGTTCAAGCTCACCGATCACCAGAAGGCCGAGGCGATCAAGCGCCGCGAACAGGGCGAAACCCTTGCCGACATCGGCCGCAGCTACAACGTCAGCCCGGCGACGATTTCGAGAATCTCACCGTGACTGCCATTATAAGAGATAGTCATGTCAAATGACGCGCACCTATATCACCTGCGAAAAGCCGCATAACACCTAGCGTACCTCACGGGTTCACTTAGTATTTTTTGGACAAGGCCATGCGGCCTTAAATGCTGCCCATGCTACGCCGAAAAAGTCCGCGCCGCCGTCTTGCGGATGTTCATCTACATAATGGGCAAAGACCTTAACACCTTAACCAGCACGACGACCCTTTGCCCATGTCCCTCAGTAAGGGAACACACCCCGCGAAGGAAAATTGGGTTGTCAGGAGACGCCTCATCGTAATACAGACTTTCTTGATGTAATACGCTGAATGCACCCCAGCACACAAAGACATCTGGATATTTTGTGGTATTGAAGATCACGTTGTCACCGTGCAACGGTGCCGCTTCAACACCCCGGCAATTTTGTCGCATTTCCAAGGCGGAGATTTCGCCATTTGCGGCTTCCGCGCGCATAATGAGAAAGGTCATCGCGATCAGGCTCAGAGCTAAGCTCCGAAGTATAGAGAGCTTCATTGCCGCCCTTAGGCGCTTCCCCGACTTCGAAGCTGAGGTTTCTGGGGGAATGGCGGACGTTCGTGATCATCGAGCAAGAGGTAATCCGTAAGTGTGTCCGCGTACCGATAAAGCATGGTAAGATTGTCACGGTGCATGGCGAACATCTCTGGCCGATTCTTGTCGTCTAGGCGCTTAAGGCGCTTCGGATTACTCATGGGATCAGGGACAGGCACAATTTCACCGTCGTCGCGCGTCGTGAAAAAGAATGCTGTATGAACAGCATCATTACGGTCGGTTGCCAATGTGTCTGCTTTGCCTAAAAGCCAAAGAACATCATCCAAAATATTCGAGCGATTAGCGAGCACGAGTTTTGCAGAGTCCCGTAGCATGTTTCGTTTATTACTGTCAGATTTAAGAGATTCCCAAATAGTAAGCGGTAGTGATTGCTCTGTTGGTCCGACAAGAGCCGCGAATAAGTGGGCAAGACTCCATTGCAGCCGTGCCGAGGCATAGACGAGATGACCGATAGCAGTAGCGTGCTTCGCGAAGCGATCAAGAATATGGCGAGGTGTTCCAACCGGCTCTGCCATGCCTCCCTCCGTGCCCATTCGCTGCGGGAAGATGGAACCTCCTACGTCGCCTCCGTCATTTCTCAAAGCGTGACCGGCTTGAGATCGTTTTGGATCATGCCGCGTCGGCAGCAATCCTCAAGTGCCGACCCGTAAATCTGATGCCCATCCGCGTCTCGGATAGAGACATTTGTTGCGCCTGTTTTTAAGAAGGCACAGGCCTGTTCTAGAGCCTTCTCAACTCGGTCGAAGGGGAAATTCATTTCCTTTGGTGCGCCCGCGACGGTCGCTCTCACAAAATACTGCATGCGGCTACCTATCGTCATCGACTGTGAGGCCGTCGATTTAATTCCTCTTTCATTGATTTTTCAATAGGCACCCCGATTTTCCGGAATCAGACGTTATGCGCGGTTTTTGACAGCGCCACCGGCCAGTGGCAGAC
>JBATYB010000409.1:0-2220 GCA_049673825.1 Methylocella sp.
TCGCGCAGATGCTGGCCGAAGCGGCAGCGAACGTGCCGTTTATGTCGCTTGCGGAGCTCCAGGCCCGGGTCGCGGGCGAGCCGCAGGAGCTGATGATCCTCGACGTGCGCGAGCGCGATGACTACGAGCAGGGGCACATTCCGGGAGCGAGGCTGCTGCCCCGGGGTCAGCTTGAACTGCGGGTCAACCAGGAACTTCCCGATCCGACTTACCGGATTGTTGTGTATTGCGAATTCGGTCGGATATCCACGCTCGCAACCGCAACGCTTCGCACCATGGGTTTTCAACGCGCGGTGGCGCTGGACGGCGGCATGCAGGCGTGGCGCGAGGCCAGCTACCCCGTTAAATCAGGAGCTGATCCCTAGGGAAGCTCTGAAGAACTGGTCATGAGAACCGACTTCGGCAGGGATTTCGAGACTCGAGTGCCGAACGGAGGATGTTCGATGTCCGCTCGGGCGCTTTTCGCCTCGAAGCAGTGTATTTCCCGATCTACAGCGACACGTGTGCTACGCATTCAGCAACCGCCGTCTGACCAGGTACAGATTGGCGAGCGCGGCGGTGACTTCCAGGCGATGCAGGTTCTTGGCAAGACCCCGGTAGCGCACCTTCCGGAAGCCAAAGATATTTTTCATCACGCCGAACACGTGCTCGACCTTGGCTCGAACGCGCGCCTTGGTGCGATTGCTCGCCTTGATCTGCGCATCGATCCGGCCACCCCATCGATAGCGCTGGTTGGTGAAGTCCCGCGCGCGCGGTGCCACCGCGCGCATCGCCTGCCTCTGTCCGCGATATGCCTGGTCGCCCCAGACCCGAGTCTCCTTGCCATGCAGCAGGTGCGGCAGCGCCAGCGCATCGGCAACGTTCGCAGCGGATGCCAGGATCGTGTGCACCAGCTTCGTCTTGCTGTCGACTCCCACGTGCGCCTTCATCCCGAAGTACCACTCGTTGCCTTTGGCAACCTGATGCATCTCAGGATCTCGCTTGCCGTCTTTGTTCTTGGTCGAGCTGGGCGCCCCGATGATGGTGGCGTCTACGATCGTGCCCTTGGCGATCTTGATGCCGCTGCGGTGCAGATGCTCATTCACCGCTCTGAGCAGCGTCTTGCCCAGCTTGTTGCGCTCCAGCAGATGCCGGAACTTGCACACCGTCGTCTCATCCGGTGCGCCTTCGACCCCAAGATCAATGCCCACGAAGCTGCGCATCGCCACCGAGTCGTACAGCGCTTCCTCAACCGCCGGGTCCGACAGGTTGAACCACAGCTGCAGGAAGTAGATCCGCAGCATCCGCTCCAGCGCAATGGGCGGCCGTCCACCGTTCTCGCTGATCTTCGGATACACCGTCTCGACCGCCGCCGTCATCTCTGGCCACGGGATAATCCGTTCCATATCCGCCAGGAACCGCGCGCGGCGCGTGGTCTTACCGTACTTCTCAAAGCCCGACAGCGTCTGCTGCTTCATCGAGGAACTCGCATGACAACAATTGCTGTATCAGACTCTACCGGTAAATCAGAGTTTCCCTAAACGCCGTGATCAAGAATCTGCGGCTCCTGATGACTGACTCGCAGGATTGGTGGCCGGCGGACTTTGGCCACTACGGCGGCCTCTTCATCCGCCTGGCGTGGCACAGCGCGGGCACGTACCGGGTCGCCGACGGCCGCGGCGGCGCCGGCGGCGGACAGCAGCGCTTTGCGCCGCTGAACAGCTGGCCGGACAACGCAAACCTCGACAAGGCCCGACGGCTGCTGTGGCCCATCAAGCAGAAATGGGGCCGGAAGATTTCCTGGGCCGACCTCTTTGTGCTCGCCGGCAACGTCGCACTCGAATCGATGGGCTTCAAGACCTTCGGCTTCGGCGGAGGGCGGGTCGATACGTGGGAGCCCGAAGAGCTCTACTGGGGTCCGGAAAGGACCTGGCTGGGCGATGAGCGCTACAGTGGTGAACGCGTGCTGCAGCAGCCGCTCGGCGCGGTGCAGATGGGCCTCATCTACGTCAATCCGGAAGGTCCCAACGGCAAGCCCGATCCGGTGGCCGCCGCCCGCGATATTCGCGAGACCTTTGCGCGCATGGCGATGAATGACGAGGAGACCGTCGCGCTCATTGCCGGCGGCCACAGTTTCGGTAAGACCCACGGTGCCGGTGATCCTTCGCTGATCGGTCCGGAGCCGGAAGGCGCTGAGCTCGAGGATCAAGGTCTGGGGTGGAAGAGCAAGCATGGTAGCGG
>JBATYB010000410.1:0-1763 GCA_049673825.1 Methylocella sp.
CCGGTGTGACATGGGCGTTGACCCATGTGCCGACCCGTTCGATTTCCTTCATTGCCCGCGGTGTCGGATTAACGTCCTGCGGCGCCAGCGGACCGCCGTCGCACTCTCCCGCGTAACGGCGGCAGAAATCCGCCCAGCCATAGGGCACGCTCGCCGGGCCGCCCACTGGGGCAAAAGATACTCCAGGGGGGCCGGGCGCGGCGCTAGCGGACGCCGCGCCGCCCAGTTCCACAAGCGACGAGGCCAGCAGCGCCAAGGCGATCGCCGGCTTTAGCGTCCACTCTTTCATTTTTCTCGCCTCCGGCGCCCCTGTATGGCGACTGTGCCAGGCTGGCTTTGCGGCGGTTCTAAGTAAAGCGATCGGATTTTAGCGAAATAAGGCTAGATGATTAGTGAACATTGATTTAGGAATAATTATCCGTCGCCAGGTTCAATCGAATTGCGCGAAAACATTCGAGCACGATTTTCGCTTCCACTCGATTCAATTCAATTGTTCGATTTGTTGCAATGAAATGCAACAAGTCACGTAAATGGCACGTTACGAAATCGCACAGCCGTTAGCCTTGCGGCCCATCAATCGTGCTCCATGTTTAGCTCATGGGTTGGCTGAAGCCGGTCACGCACGCGCGACCCAGGTTCGCCGTACCGCGCGCGGCGGCGGTTGGCATTCAAGTTGCGCGTTGGTTTCGCATACGGCAATATGGTTGCTCCTAACGAGGATTTCTCATGAATTCCCTGGTGCGCACGGATCAATCCGGTTCTGGAGATCTGGCCCTTGCCGCCGGGGCGTCCCGGCTTTCGATCGACGACCGCGAAGCTCTGGAACGGGCCATGCGCGAGCTTGAACGGACGAGTCTGGCAATCCGGCTGAGTGCGGTTCTTGGCCGCCAGGCGGGCGCCATCGCATCGATTGTGCCCGCGAACATCGCGGATATCGCGAGCAGGGCAGCCGAGGCGGCAATCAGGAGCAGCCTCAACTTCGCGCTGCGGAGCCTTGCGGGCAAGCCTCTCAGGGACAGACGCCGCATGCATAAGAGCATCGCGGTTCTTGCCGGAGCGGCGGGCGGCGCGTTTGGCATTTCGAGCCTGCCGGTCGAATTGCCTTTCTCGACCACGATCATGCTGCGCTCGATCGCCGACATCGCCCGTTCCGAGGGACAGGATTTGGCTGACCCAAAAACCGCGCTCGCCTGCCTTGAGGTGTTCGCCCTTGGCGGCCGGGACGGTTCGAACCGGGACATAAGGTTTCCGGACATCGATGGCCCGGACTCGAATTTTAGCGACGGCGCTGTCCTGGAAACGGGCTATTTCGCGCTGCGCGCCATTTTGGCGCAGTCGGTGACCGAAGCGGCAAGCTATCTCGCCGGCCGCGCGTCCGCGAGCGAGGCGGCGCCGGCGCTAGTCCGCTTGGTGGCGCAGATCGGCACTCGTTTTGGCGCGGTTGTCTCGCAAAAACTCGTGGCCCAAAGCGTTCCGCTGATCGGCGCCGCGGGCGGGGCCGCAATTAATTACGCCTTCGCGGATCATTTTCAGACAATTGCCCGCGGTCACTTCACGGTCCTTCGGCTCGAACGCCGCTATGGTGCACGAATCATCCGTGCCGAATACGAACGGATGCGGAAAGGCAGCTGAAAATAGGCCGCGACGCCTCGACATATCGGGAAATTCGGCTAGATATGTTTTCGGCTGGGTTCTTAACGAAGGGATTTCACCATGGGCGTAGCTCGCAACCGTCGTGGCGTGGCGATAGCCGCGGTGACGGT
>JBATYB010000411.1:0-5459 GCA_049673825.1 Methylocella sp.
GGACAGGAGGCTCGACGTTGGATGGTAGGATTGAGCATGGCGGCATATATTTTGACATCAAGGCGTTTGGCTTTCATGGCTATTTGGCCAATCGTCTGAAAGAGCGCCTGGAAAAAGAGCTTCCGGGAGAGCAGGTTTTCCTTGAGGAGTCTTGGGACCTCTCATACGCGACTTTCTCACAATTGATCTCTGATGCGCCTGCAATCGCTGCAGACCTCAAGCAAAAGCGGTTTCTGCAGAAGGGGCGGCTTCGTCTTCGTGTCGACGTGCCAAAGCCTGTGACGGTTTCGAGCCGCCTTGTCGAGCCTTATCGTCTCGCGAGAGAAAATGCGCTCTATCCGTTCATTGACGCCCACCAATTCACGAGGTACCACCCATTCATATTGATGTTCGTTTTTCATCCATGGTTCAATTTTAACGCGATCCACAACGATTTTTCTGGTTTGGATACTTGTTTCACGCGCTCACTTGCACGTCGGGCTTTTATGCAATTTTCGCGAGATACCAGATTGCTTTCCACCGTGTGCGCGAAAGCGGACCCGACTTTGCCTTTGGCAGATGCCACTCGGCTGTTGTCGGCAATTTTTTTCGTGAACGTATGGCCAGAAAACGCCGATCCAGCCGTTCCGCGGTTGCCAAGCTGGATCTATTTAAATCCTCGTGCGACACATCGATATATCCCGGTCGGACTGTTCCGCTCGGTTAACATTCACGGCACGCTCATCGACGATTTTTCCAACGACGATTATTGATACTCTCTGGGCTGCAGTTCATGCGTAGCGCGGCGGCGCAATTCCATATCGAATTCACTGACCTTTCGCCCTCTTGAAGCGGCGAACGATCCGAGCCGCCCCCCTCAAACATAAAGCCTGCCGCCCTTCGCCAAAAACTCGGCGCTCTTTTCCGCCATGCCTTTGTCGCGCTCGGCCATCGTCAAAGCTTCCTCGCGAAGATCTTGCGTGATCTTCATCGAGCAGAATTGCGGCCCGCACATCGAGCAGAAATGCGCGGTTTTATGCGCCTCTTTCGGCAGCGTCTCGTCGTGAAACAGCCGCGCCGTATCGGGGTCGAGACCGAGATTGAACTGATCCTGCCAGCGGAAATCGAATCTTGCGCGGGACACGGCGTCGTCCCTGATCTGCGCCGCGGGGTGCCCCTTGGCGAGGTCCGCAGCGTGCGCGGCGATGCGATAGGTGATCACTCCCACCTTCACATCGTCGCGATCCGGCAGGCCAAGATGTTCCTTCGGCGTCACATAGCAGAGCATGGCGCAGCCGAACCAGCCGATCATCGCGGCGCCGACGCCTGAGGTGATGTGATCGTAACCCGGCGCGATATCGGTCGTCAGCGGCCCGAGGGTATAGAACGGCGCCTCGCCGCATTCGGAAAGCTGCTTTTCCATGTTGATCTTGATCTTGTGCATCGGCACATGGCCAGGCCCTTCGATCATGACCTGACAGCCCTTGTCCCAGGCGATTTTTGTCAATTCGCCGAGCGTTTCGAGCTCGGCGAATTGGGCGCGATCGTTGGCGTCGGCGATCGAGCCGGGCCGCAGACCGTCGCCCAGCGAGAACGAGACATCGTAAGCGCGCATGATGGCGCAAATCTCGTTGAACCGCTCGTAGAGAAAGCTCTCCTTATGATGCGAGAGGCACCAGCGCGCCATGATCGAGCCGCCGCGCGAGACAATGCCCGTGGTGCGCTTGGCGGTCAGCGGCACATAGGCGAGCCGCACGCCGGCATGGATCGTGAAATAATCGACGCCTTGCTCGGCCTGCTCGATCAAGGTGTCGCGGAAAATCTCCCAGGTGAGCTTTACGGGATCGCCGTCCACCTTTTCGAGCGCCTGGTAAATTGGGACCGTGCCGATCGGCACCGGCGAATTGCGGATGATCCAGTCGCGGATATTGTGGATATTGCGCCCGGTCGACAAATCCATGACGGTGTCGGCACCCCAGCGGATCGCCCAGACCATTTTCTCGACTTCCTCGGCGACGGAAGAGGTCACCGCCGAATTGCCGATATTGGCGTTCACCTTGACGAGGAAATTGCGGCCGATGATCATCGGCTCGAGTTCCGGATGATTGATGTTGGCGGGGATGATCGCGCGGCCGCGCGCAATTTCATCCCGCACGAACTCCGGCGTCACGAGCGAAGGGATCGCGGCGCCAAAACGCTCGCCGTCGGCGAGTCGCACCTCGGCGTCTTCGCACATCTGCTCGCGGCCGAGATTTTCCCGCGCCGCGGCAAAAATCATTTCCTCTGTGATGACGCCCGCGCGGGCAAATTCATATTGGGTGACCAGCGCACCATCGCGGCCCTTGCGAGGCCGCCTGTTCGCCGGGCAGGACGGCACGAGGCGGTCCGGCGCGGCCCCGCCATTATCTTCAGGGCGCACCGCGCGCCCGGTGTAGGTGTCGAGCCCTTGCCGGGCGGCAAGCCATGGCTCGCGAATCGGGGCAAGCCCTTTGGAGAGATCGATTGAAACCGCGTCCTGCGTGTAGGGCCCCGAGGGGTCGTAAACCCTGACCGGCGGCTCGTTCGCGGAAGGATCGAGCGCGATTTCCCGGAACGGAACTGCGATGTCCACGCGGCCTTCCGGATGATGATAGATCTTTTTCGAGCCCGGCAACGGCCCGCTCGTCACGCTTCGCGGAACGAGGTTTTGCGGCTTGTCCAAAATATTCATCGCGCTCCTCCGCTCGGGGCTTCTTTCAGCGACGCGGGAGGCGGATGCGAAGCGGCCCAAGGCGGGGCTCGTCTTTGCCTTGCCGGTCCCTGCGCTGGCATTACCCAGATTCAGGTTCTACGGGTTTGCTCTCAGCCGCCGTTTCGGCAGCACCCCATGGCGAATGACCAACATAGGCCGCCGCGGCGCATAGGGCAAGGCACCCGCGAAAACATCACCGCTCGGGACCGGCCGCGCTGTCGTGCCAGCGGCCGAGCAGATAGTAGGACAAGGCGGAAAGTGCCGCGAAGATCGCGATGCCGGTCGCCGAGATCAAGGCCAGCGCCGCGAACATGCGCGGGATATTCAAGCGATAGCCTGCTTCCGAGATGCGGAACGCGAGGCCAGCCCCTTTGCCCGCGTTGCCCGCCGCGAGCTCGGCGACGATCGCGCCGATAAGCGCCAGGCCGCCGCCAATCCGCAAGCCGCCGAGAAAGTACGGCAAGGCGGCGGGCAGCCGCAGATGCAGCAGCGTTTGCCAGCGCGTCGCGCGATAAAGCTTGAAGAGATCGGCGAGATTGCGGTCGGCCGAGGCGAGCCCGAGAGCGGTATTCGACAATATGGGAAAAAAGGCGACGAGAAAAGCGCAGACGAGCACCGCCGCCGGCGCTTCGAGATAGATGAGAAGCAAGGGCGCGATGGCAACGATCGGGGTCACCTGCAGCACGATCGCAAAAGGCAAAAACGAGCGCTCCACCCATTTCCATTGGGTAAACAATATCGCGAGGCCAACCCCGCCGGCGACGGCCGCCGCGAGCGCGGCAAATGTGGTTTTCACGGTCACGAGCAAGGCGGGGAGCAGCGTGGCCCGGTCGGTGAAAAGCGTCTTAAGCACGAGCGAGGGCGACGGCAAAATGTAAGGAGGCACGTTCCTCGCCCGCACATAGGCCTCCCAGCCCGCGAGCACGGCCGCGAAGACCAACGCCGGCGGTCCGTAGCGAGCCGCCCATCGCGGCGGGGCCGCGGCAAAGAATTTCATGTTAAATCCTCGCCCATCGCGCGTTGCAGCGCAAGCGAGGCTTCAGCGCAATAATGCGTATAGACGGAACTCGTCCGGAAGTCCCGGCCGCGCGGCGAGGGGGCGTCGATTGCAATCTCCGCGACGGCGCGGCCCGGCGCGGCGATCACCGCGATCCGGGTCGAAAGGTAGACGCTCTCGAAAACCGAATGCGTAACGAAAACGATCGTCGTCCCGAGCTCGCCTTGCAAGCGCAACAGATCGTCGTTGAGCTTGAATCGCGTGATCTCGTCGAGCGCCGCGAAAGGCTCGTCCATCAATAGAAGCAACGGGCGCAGGACGAGCGCGCGCGCGATGGAGGCGCGCATGCGCATCCCGCCGGAAAGCTCGCGCGGAAAAGTCGTGCCGGAAGAGGCAAGCCCAACGAGGGCCAAGGCCGCGTTAACCGCGGGGCTCGCTACGTTCCGCGCGCGCCCCCGCAATCGCAGCGGCAAGAATACATTGTCGAAAACGCTCGCCCAGGGCATCAAGGTTGGGTCCTGGAACACGAAGCCGATGCTTTCTTGATCGAGCGCGAACCCCCGCGCGAGCGTCCCGGAAGAGACGCTGTCGAGACCTGCGATGAGCCGCAAAATCGTCGATTTGCCGCAGCCGGAAGGACCAAACAGGGTCAAAAACTCGCTCCCCCGCACGTCGAGGTCGAGGCCAGCAAGCGCGACCGTCCCGTTGTTGTAGATCTTGCCGGCATTTTGGAAGGAGACGAGAGGCTTTGTCATCGGAGGTATGGAAGGACCCTGGCAAAACCCCGCCGCTTCATGGGCGCGGCCGCAACTCGATCCCAACGCCCTTGTCAACGAATTGCAAGGTATAGGCGCGCTTATAATCGAGATCCGGCCTGAAAAGCCCCGCTTCCACCATCTTGGCAAAAAAGCTCTTGACCCTTGCGTCTCGCATGGCGCCGATGCCGAGGGTCAAGGAATCGCCCGAATCGACAATGCCGTATTCCTTCATCTTGGCAACCGAGTAGGCAAGCTGATCGTCGCTTATGTCGGGATTGTCGCGTTTGATGAGCGCGTTGGCCGCGCGGTTGTCGCCATAAATATAATTGTACCAGCCGATGATCGAGGCATCGACAAAACGCTGGACGAGGTCCGGATTCTTGGCGATGAGGCCGCGGGTGGTTTCAATCGTGGTCGAATAGGAATCGTAGCCGTAATCGGCGATCAGAAATACATTCGGCTTAAACTTGCCTTGCCGCTCGACCTCGAAGGGTTCCGACGTCGCATAGCCCTGTTCGATCGAATGTTTATCGGCGATGAAAGGCGCCGAGTTGAACGTATAGGGCTTGACGTTTTCGTCCCGAAAACCATAGGCCTTCTTCAGCCATTGGTAGACCGAGACAAAACCGTCCTTGCCGATGAAGGCGGTAGCCTTCGGCAGATCCTCGATCCGGTCGAGGCCAACCCCTGGGTGCGACATCAAAATGAAAGGGTCCTTTTGAAACAGCGCGGCAACCGCGAGGATGGGAATATTTTGCGCCACCGCGTCGAAAGCTTGAATGAGGTTGGCGCCGAGGTCGAATTCGATGGTTCCCGCCGCCAGCAAGAGCCTGTTGTTGGCGTTGGGGCCGCCTTGCACGATCGTCACATCGAGCCCGTATTTTTCATAAGTTCCGTCGGCCTTGGCCTGATAGAACCCGCCATGCTCGGCTTCCGCAAGCCAGTTCGTCGCGAAAGTGACCTTGTCGAGGGCAAGCGCGGGGAGTGTTGCAAG
>JBATYB010000412.1:0-2258 GCA_049673825.1 Methylocella sp.
CGCTGGTATTTGTCACGGTCATCACCGGCTTTCGACACGTCTTCGTCCGGGTACCGTGGCAGCGCGCCTATCTCGCCATCTTTGCGGCCTTTCTGGCGACGGTGGGTGAAAGTTTCATCATCGACACCGACCATTGGCGTCACTTCTGGATGATGCTGGGCACAATGTGGGGCATGTTCGCCGCCGCGCAGCCCTACAAGGTGCGCGCGGGGCGGCCGCCCACGGCGCCCGGGCCGGGTTCTTAGACCATCTTCCAGTACCGCGGCTTCATCCTTCGAGACGCATCGCTTCGCGCTGCTCCTCAGACCGTATGTCCCTCTTCCGAAGCGGAGGCGACTCACCCTCGATACGAGTGCGAGGGTTACCCGGATAGGCCGGGCAGGGCCTCAACGCAAGGAGGGCGAGTCATGGGCGATTATAGCGAAGCTTTCGTGGGTCTCGATACGTCGAAGTTGCGGAATGCGGTTGCGATTGCGGACGCCGGCCGGGGTGGCGAGGTTCGGTTCTTTGGAGAGATCGAGAACACGCCGGCCGCAACGGCGAAGCTGGTTCGCAAGCTTTCCACCAGGTACAAGCGGCTGACGTTCTGCTACGAGGCAGGGCCGACCGGCTACGGGCTGCACCGTCAGATCAAGAAGCTTGGCTTCGCATGCGTGGTGGTGGCGCCTTCGCTGATCCCAAGGCGACCAGGCGACAAGGTGAAGACCAACCGGCGTGACGCACTCAGCTTGGCGAAGCTGCTGCGTGCCGATGAACTCACCGCGGTCTGGGTGCCGGACGGACGCCATGAGGCGATGCGCGATCTGACGCGGGCGCGCGAGACGGCAATGCTGGATTTGCGCAGGAAGCGCCAGCATGTCTCGGCGCTTCTGCTGCGGCTCGGAAAGCCTTATCCCGAGAGCAGGAAGACCTGGACCAAGGCGCATCTGAGCTGGATCGTGAGCCAGAAGCTCGAGCAGCCGCAACAGCGTCTTGTGCTGGAGGAGATGATGCTGGCGATCCGTCAGGCGCAGGAGCGCCTGCAACGACTGGAGCAGGCCGTCGCCGCAGCCGTTCCCGAATGGTCGCTTGCGCCGGTGGTCACCGCGTTGATGGCCATGCGCGGCATGGATCTGATCTCGGCCACGACGTTGCTGGCCGAGATCGGCGATCTCTCGCGGTTCCAAACGCCGCCTGAGTTGATGGCCTATCTCGGGCTGGTGCCTTCAGAGCAGTCGACGGGCGAGGATGTCCGGCGTGGACCGATCACCAAAGCCGGCAATCGCCGCGCCCGGCGCATGCTGGTGGAGTGCTCCTGGAGCTATCAGCATCCGCCGCGGGTCGGACAAACCAAGCAGCCGAAGGTCGATGCAGCACCGCCGGCGGTGCGTGAGATTGCCTGGAAGGCGCAGTGCCGGCTGTACCGCCGCTATCGAGCGCTGATCAGGAAGGGCAAGCTCAAGACCGTCGCCATCGTCGCGATCGCGCGAGAACTCGCCGGTTTCATCTGGGCTGTCGCTCGTGCGGCCTCAACGACCCGTCCCGCGGCGGCCCCGGCTTAGGACTTGCAAGGGGGAGCCCGTGGCAGAGCAGAGCGCTAACCAGGGAGCCCAGCGCCGGGGCGGCGGTCCGGCGAAGCAATAATCTCGTGCAACGGCGGAGGCGGAGCCGCGGCAGGGGAATTCCCGATCATCCTGTGTGGCCGATCGCAAGATCGACGCCCGACCTCAGACCGGGACAGCCCCAGACGAACCTACGGACATGCGTGAACCCGCGAATAAGAGCTTGTTGACCGACGTCTCTGGGTTCCGCTTCCACCCTTGCACGATCATCGCATCAATTCTTCTCCCGGAATTCCGGGAGAAAGCCTTAAGTCATGCTCCCTGCCTTGACACGGGACATAAGAGGATGAGGACTTCGACCCTCATGGTGAGGAGCGTGGCAACGCCACGCGTCTCGAACCACGAGGCCTCGAAGGAGCAACAATGATTCGTGTGAACCCGGAAACGTCCTAGCTAGTCGAGTTCGACGCAGAATGGGCGGCCTTCGGCCATCATGCTTCCTGGACCCATTTCGTCGAGCGCGCGCAGCATCCTGCCCTGCCGCCGCAGTGCCTTGTCGGCGAGGCTGACGATCAGCCGGTTGGGTGCCGCGATCGGGGAGGCGGCCCGGATTTGCCGCGCAATCGCGATCTCGTCGCGGTGCGGGTTGAGCGCGCAGGCAGCCGCAAAGGCGCTCGCGGTCGAGCGGCTGATGCCGGCGTAGCAATGCACCACCAG
>JBATYB010000413.1:0-3506 GCA_049673825.1 Methylocella sp.
ACGCGCTTTTTCCTCTCCGGCGCAAAGAAGAAGCGAACCCATGGAAGCGGCCTGCCCGACGCAGAGCGTCGATACCTTGGGCTTTACGAACTGCATCGTATCGTAGATCGCCAGCCCCGCCGTCACCACGCCGCCCGGCGAATTGATGTACATCGAGATTTCCTTTTTCGGGTTTTCCGCCTCCAGGAACAGCAATTCGGCGATAATCACCGAAGCCACGTGGTCGTCGACCGGTCCGGTCAGGAAAATGATCCGCTCGCGCAAAAGCCGGGAATAGATGTCGAAACCGCGCTCGCCGCGGCTCGTGTTCTCGATAACCTGAGGAATGAGGTAGTTGTCGTGGATCTCAATCGGACTGCGATCGCGCATGGCGGAGTCTTCCCTGATGGAACCGAACTCGCCGAAACGACGAGAAGGTTACGGCCCTTGCTGAATCGGCCGAGGATAGCATATCGGCGTGCCGGGGCGAAAAATCCTTTGGCCCGGGTTAAGCGCGCCGCGTCAATTGGGCACGCTCTCCGGCGCGGTCTCGCCGCTTGTGTCGTCCGCGTCTTCGTCGTTCGCCTTGAGAAGTTCGTCCCTCGAGACTTTCTTGTCGGTCAGCTTGACCCGGGAAATGATATGATCGACGACCTTTTCCTCGAAAAGCGGGGCCCTGATCTCTGCCAAGGCGTGGGGATTTTTGCGATAATAGTCCCACACCATCTTTTCTTGGCCACGGAACGCGCGCGCCCGTTGAGCCAGAGCCTGATTGACCTCTTCCTCCGAGACCTTGATGTCCGCCCTTGCCCCGATTTCGGCCAAGAGGAGGCCGAGCCGCACCCTCCGCTCGGCGATCTTGAGATAGTCGGCGCGCGCCGCCTCCTCGGTTGTGTTGTCGTCCTCGTGGCTGCGTCCGCTCCGATTTCGCTCGGCCTCGACCTTGCGCCACACCGCATCGAATTCCTGTGTCACCAGCCCTTCCGGCACGTCGAAAACGTATTTCTTGTCGAGCGCGTCGAGGAGATCGCGCTTCCATTTTCCCCGCGAGGCCGCGCGATGATCGCGCTCGATATTGGCGCGGATCGAGTCCTTGAGCTTGGCCAGATCCTCGAAGCCAAAACCTTTCGCGAATTCATCGCCGATCTCGACCTCGGCCGGGGCCGCCGCGCCCTTGAGCGTCACATCGAACGTGGCCGCCTTGCCAGCAAGCCTGGCGGCGCTGTAATCATCCGGAAACGTCACCGCAATCGTCCGGCTTTCACCGGCCCTCATGCCTTCGATTTGCGCTTCGAAGCCCGGGAGGAACCTGCCGGAACCGAGAACGACGTCAACATTTTCTCCAGAACCGCCCTCGAAGGGCTCGCCGTCGATTTTTCCGGTGAAATCCAGCGTGGCTTTGTCGCCGTTTTCGGCGACAGCCTCCCCTTCCTTTGCCGTGTAAGCCCGATTCTGCTCCGCGACCCTGGCCAAGACCTGGTCGACGTCGGCGCCGGAGACCTCGGCAACGAGCCGTTCGATTTGAATGTCATCGAAACCGCCGACCTCGATCTTCGGCAACACCTCGAGCGCGACGGTAAAGGCGAAATCGGCCCGCGCTTCGAAAACCTTCTCGATTTCTTGCCCCTGGCCCGCAATATCGATCTTCGGATCCATGGCAAGCCGCAATTGATTCTCCTCGACGATCTTGCGATTGGCCTCGTTGACGGCGTCCTGGACAACCTCGGCCATGATCGAGCGGCCATAAAGACGCTTTAGGTGGGAAACCGGGACCTTGCCCGGACGGAACCCGGGAATGCGCGCCTTGGCCTTGACCTCGGTGAGTTGACCTTCGACTCGCTGCGCGAGATCGGCGCCCTCCAGCACCACCTTGAATTCGCGCTTGAGGCCTTGCGCGTGGGTTTGCGTGACCTGCATTTGATACAAACCTTTTTTTATTTCGTCGCTTCCCATCCGAGATTCCGCTTGCGGCAGGCACCCCGCCGGATATGGCCATGGTCACTGTTAAACGCATGCGGCGCGGCGCACCGGTCAAGGTTTGGTGCGGGCGGAGGGACTCGAACCCCCACGATTTTCACCACCGGAACCTAAATCCGGCGCGTCTGCCAGTTCCGCCACGCCCGCCGCGTGCCAGGCGTTCACCGCGCGGCCTCCAGCGCGTCCGGCTCTATAGCAATCGTGGCGGCTCCCTGCACGAAAAAACTGCGGGCGATCATTATGAATGCGGAAAAGTCGCTTGCGCCGGGTCCGAAACGGAACCGTTTGATCGATAACGCCCCGTTCAAAATCAAAGCGTTGGAGCATGGCGAAATCGAAAAAGGCGCGCACTTCTTTAAGGACATGCTCTCGTTGGCGCGTTTGCCTGAGCGAAGCCGGAACCGTTTCACCGGGAGTGGGGCAACCCCGGGGCGGAGGGGTGTTAATGTGCCATGCTCCAGGTCGCTCCCCAGGCTTGCAGGGTCTTACGAACCCACGCCATTTGCGGCCCGATCAGCACCGCCTCGGTCATCGCGCCGCAGGAATATCCGTTGTTGCCCTTGGCCCTGGTCGCCACGGCGACGAGCGCCGGTTGACCGATGGCGAGCACCGGCGCACCGGAATCGCCCGTGCAACCGCCGAGTCCGGTGCCATCCGGATCGGTAAGCCAAACAAGGACCGGCGATTTCGGTCTGCTCGCGACGAGAATGCCGGCCCGCAAGACACCAGACGTTCCGTTCACGCTTTCATCAGCGCGGCCAAAACCTGCCATGCGAAACGGCTGCCCGGTCGCGACCGGGCCGGAATCCGTAAGTTCGATGGGTTTGAATGTGGGAGGCAACGGCTCGGCGAGGCGCAAAAGCGCTAGATCGATGGAAATCAAATGCTTTCGCCCGATTTTGGGCCGGAATTCCGGGTGAACGGCGATCGAAGCGACATCGGCTAGAACCAGCTGGCCATGGCCGCCCCGGAAAAACACCCGTGTGTTTGCAAGATTGGAGACGCAGTGGGCGGCCGTCAGGACAACGTCGGGCGCGATGACGCTCGCGGTACAAAAGCTCGCGCCGCCGCCACTGCCGCCGCCGCTCTTATCCAGAACCGTAACGACATAGGGCGCGAACTCAGGCGCCTCTCGGGAAGGACCGACCATAGCGCATACCGGCGCCGCTAAAGCCATGCCGGACAGGCAAGCCCGGATTGTGCCCGCGCCCGCGCGGGGCGCCGGCAAAAACGCCTTAGAGAGTGAAACGATTCGAAAATAACCGCGCATGTTCGCGTTATTCATGGCTCATTCATTATCGCCGCGCCAGCCTTGAGGTATGGTTTATTTCATCGCGGTCATTGTCGCGGCCTATCTGGGCTCAAGCGCCGCGGCTCGGACCGAACCGGAGCCGGACCGCGTCTGTTTCTCGACGGCCGAGACGCGCGAAAAGATTCCCGCGCTTGGGCTCGTTGAGCCGTTTCGCGTCATGCAGAGCGTGGCCAGCCGGTCGCAGGCGGAAGCGATCGGGGTCAAGCTTTGCCGCTGGAGCGAGGAGCTCGTCTATGAG
>JBATYB010000414.1:0-12114 GCA_049673825.1 Methylocella sp.
CACCTTAACCCGATCGAGCGGCTATGGGGTCTCATGCACAGGAATGTCACGCACAACAAATGCTACGCCACATGCGGACAATTCGCGGACGCCACGCTCGATTTCTTGCGCGACAAAGTCCCCAAGACCTGGGCAAGCTTCCGTGATTCGGTCACCGACAACTTCCGCGTCATCAACCCGAAGGATTTTCGGGTTCTGACGTGAACTGGGTATAGCCTGATCCTCCGTCTTCGCCAGCGTCAGCACGCGCTCAAGCCGGGCTTGCGCTTTATTGAGGTTGCCGTAATTGATCTGAATCGCGCCGGCCCAATACAAGCTCTCAAGATCGTCCGGATCGAGCGCGACGGCTTTCTCATAAGCCTCCAGCGCCCGCTTGGGATCGGCGAGGCCGGCGATGGCGCCGAGGTTGCGATAAGCAATCGCCGCTTCCTTCCGGTCCTTTGCCGCGCGCGCAGTTTCCTGCTCGGCGTGCGCCGTTTTGTCCTCGGCGACGGCCTTCAGGAGCGGCGTGGCCTCCGCGATTTTATTTTCCTTCAAGAGGTCGAGCGCTTGTTGCAACCGCGGATCGCCCTCTTTCGCGCCTTGCGCGATCGATTTAACCGCCGCGCCGACGGCCTGCTGCGCGCCGGACCCCGCCGCCGGATTTTTCTCCAGCAACATTTTGGTCAACGCGGCAATCTGTTCGACCAAGGGCTTTTGAATCTGCTCGATCTGCTCCTTGCTCGGCCCGATGGTTACATTGCCGCCAATGTTGGTGTCGCCGCCCGAGGCAATCCCTTGCCCGGACAAAGTGACGACCGTGCCGCCCTTCTTGTTGGAAGTGTCCTTATGCTCGACGATAAATGTGACGACAGTCCATATGCCACCGGCGACGACGACCGCTCCGCCGCCGAGCCATGAGAGGATCGCACGTTTATCGGGATCCCTGAAACTTTCCCACAGCCGGAAAGACATTTTTTAAAAACCGCACGCGTTAAGCTTAACCCTATCGCAATTTTCCGCTCGCGCCAACGCTGTGACACTCTTGCATCACGCAAGGCAACGGATAGGATGGATTACACTGGCGGGATCGCGGGGCTCCGTTAAGGAATTGGCATCATGGGTGTAGCCTGCCGGCAGAACCAGGATAAGGCGCGCTTGCGCGGTCCCTGAAATGCCTAAATTAGGTGCATTCGCCTAACAGCGTGACAATGGGGTGCGAGCGAATAAATACTCCGCGGCGCATATCGAGATTAAATCATTTAGTCGTGGATCGATCGCTGGCTCGGGCGAGGCAGGGGCATGCGGCGAAAAATGAGGACCGGAAAATGAGCATGAACCGCGCCTATCGCAACCCGGATGAAATGCCGGCGGCGTTTCCGATTTTTCCGCTTGCGGGCGCCCTGTTGCTGCCGCGCGGCGAATTGCCTCTCAATGTCTTTGAGCAACGCTACCTCGCGATGGTGGACGATGCCATGAAAGGCGAGCGTATCGTCGGCATGATCCAACCCGACCCCGAGGCCGGAGCGGGAACTGCCGTGCCGGCCCTGTTTTCGGTCGGGTGCGCGGGGCGCATTACCCAGCTCGCCGAAACCGGCGACGGTCGCTACTTCGTCACGCTGACCGGCATCGCGCGGTTCAAGATCGTCGAGGAAATCGCCGCCGCGACGCCTTACCGGCAATGCCGCGCCGATTTCAGCCCGTTTACCGTCGATTTCAGTCCCCGCGCGGGCGAGGATCAGGTCGATCGCGACGGCGTCTTGCGCACTTTGCGCGACTTTGCCGAGACCAACCATCTCCAGATCGACTGGAACAGCATTCACGACGCGCCAAACGAGGCTCTCGTCAATGCGCTGTCCATGATGAGCCCGTGCAGCCCCAAGGAAAAGCAGGCGCTTCTCGAAGCACGCGACCTGAAAGGCCGGGCGGATGTGCTTGTCGCAATCACCGAAATCGAACTCGCCCGCGGGAGAAGCGCGTCGACGCCCTTGCACTAAGCAAGATGGCGTTGGCTGATTTCTGCGATATAGGTTAGAATCTTTCGTTTCGCGTCGGTTTCTCGCGGACGCCGGCAACCGCTTTCCGGAAACGATGCCTAGACTGCGCGGGATGGCTGGTCACGCGCGAGTTGCCACGGAACGACAAATGCGAAAGGACGAACCGATGGCCGGTACGGATCAAGAATCAGGCGCCAAGAAGAAAGAAGCTCCAGAGCCTTCCCGGATCGATCCGCGGCTCCTTGAAATCCTGGTGTGTCCGCGCACCAAGACGACGCTCGAATACGACGCTCAAAACCAGGAATTGATTTCCCGCGCGGCCAAGCTTGCCTATCCGATCCGCGACGGCATCCCGATCATGCTTCCGGAAGAAGCGCGCCCTCTGGATGGATAGAGCGGCCGCCGGAAAAACAGAGGGCGGCCGCGAACCATGACAGGGGAAGGGCCGGAATGAAGCCCAAGGTCTGGATTGCCGTTGGGGCGGAATTTTTGGTCTTCGCGGTACTTTTGTTCTGGTCTGCCGGGACGCTCGCTTGGCCGGCCGCTTGGGTTTTCCTCGCCCTTTTGTTCGGGCCCGGGGTGCGGACCACCCGGGCGCTTGCCCGCGACGATCCGGCTTTGCTCGACGAGCGGATGAAGCCGCTGTTCCAGAAGGGCCAGCCGCTTTGGGACAAGATCATCGTGGCGAGCTTTGTCGTGCTGTTCGCCTTCTGGCTGATCTTGATGGGTGTTGATGCCGGAAGGTTCCGCTGGTCCGCCATGCCGGCTGGGCTGCGCTGGCTCGGCGCCGCCGGTATTCTTATCGCCATGTGGATTTGTTCCCGGACCGTCCAAGCAAATCCGTTTCTCGCGGCTGTCGTGAAGATCCAGTCCGAGCGCGGTCACGAGGTCGTGACAAACGGCCCCTATGGCTTTGTCCGGCATCCGCTTTACGCCGCGGCCTTGCTGCTTCTGCCCTCGGCCGCGCTCATGCTGGGATCTTGGTTTGGCGTCGCCGCGACGCTCCTGCTCGCGGGCCTGCTAATCCTTCGCACCGTTCTGGAAGACCGTGAGCTCCACCGGAGGCTCGACGGCTATGCGAACTATGCGCAACGGGTTCGCTACCGGCTCGTTCCGTGGGTGTGGTGAAGCGGGAAAACTCTCAGTCGCGCGCGTGCAAGCAACGATTCCGGTCATGGCTTGACGGGAGCCGCCGCGTGGGTCAGGTCAGGTCCCCGGAAAGGACGTCGCGCGGGCCATGTCGAATGCAGTCGCAGAGCTTTTGGCTATTCTCGATCTCGAACGGATCGAGGAAAATATTTTTCGCGGGCGCAACCCTCGGGTTGGCTCGCGACACGTGTTCGGTGGGCTTGTGGTTGCGCAAGCCCTCGTCGCCGCGGCCCGCACGGTCGAAGGACGCACGCCGCATTCGTTGCATGGCTATTTTCTTTTGCTTGGCGATCCCGCCGTGCCGATCGTCTATGAAGTCGACCGGATCCGGGACGGGAAGAGCTTTACGACGCGGCGCTGCAACGCGATCCAACACGGACGCGCGATTTTCTCGCTTTCGGCATCGTTCCAGATCGAGGAGGCAGGGCTCGAACACGCCGTTTCAATGCCCAAGGTTCCGTTGCCGGAGAGCCTGCCGTCCGAAACTGAAATGCTGCGGCGTTTTGGTGCGGCCATGCCGGAAGCCATGCGCCGCTGGATCGCCCAAGACCACCCCATCGAGGTCCGTCCCGTCGATCCGTCCCGTTATGTCAGGCACGAGGTGGGCGCCCTCGAACAAAACGTATGGTTGCGCGCGACGGGGCCGCTCCCCGGCGATCCGGGCATCCATCGCGCGGTGCTCGCTTATCTCTCCGACCTGACACTTATTGGCGCCGCGCTCGGCGCGCATGGTCATTCGGAGTTCGACACCGGCGTCCAGGTCGCAAGCCTCGATCATGCCTTGTGGTTTCACCGGCCGTTTCGCGCGGACGATTGGCTCCTCTACGCCCAAGATAGCCCAAACTCCTGCGGCGCCCGCGGTTTGGCGCGCGGGCTCCTTTTCTCCCATGATGGCCGCCTCGTTGCCTCGGTGGTCCAGGAAGGCCTTATCCGCCCGACGCCAGCCGGCCGGGGAGTTTTGTTTTGAGCGCGGGACTATGCGTTTCACCAGAAGTAATACCGAAAACCGTCAGCGCTCGACTTGTTATCTGGCGATCACGATCACGTGACCGGCAAAGACCGCGCGCAAACCAGCTTTCAGTCGCCGCAGTCCCAACTCGAGTTTTATCAAATCCCTGATTCCTATGGCGTTTCAGACGCTCGCGCGGCCTTGCCTTTGTCCGGACCAAACCCCACGGCACCTTAATTTCACGGCGGCAAGCTTGAGCGAATTGGCAAGTGGCTCGTGGCTTGCTATGAGTAACTCAAGCATGGCCGCGATGTCCCGCGCCCGGCTCTACAGCGATGAGCCGGTTCGCCCGCAGTTTCCTTCCCAGGTCGAGAAAGCAGGAAAAGCAACATGAAAATAGTTACTGCGATCATTAAGCCGTTCAAGCTGGACGAGGTCCGTGACGCGCTGACAGCGCTTGGCGCGCACGGAATGACGGTGACCGAAGTCAAAGGTTACGGCCGCCAAAAGGGCCACACGGAAATCTACCGTGGGGCGGAATATGCGGTCAGCTTTCTTCCGAAGTTGAAGGTCGAGGTCGCCGTGCCCGGCGATCTCGTAAATCAGACGATCGATGCCATTACAACGGCGGCTCGAACCGGCGAGATTGGCGACGGCAAGATTTTCGTCACCGCGCTCGATCAAGCGGTCCGGATCCGCACCGGAGAACGCGATCAAGAGGCCATCTAACGCTCACCCTTTCCTCCATTTTTGACGTTTCGCAGGAGTCGGACATGAACCTTAATTTGCTACCAAGGATCGATCACCGAGCGATCGGCTTAGGGCTCTTGCTGGCCGCGGGCGCGGCCGGGCTAGCCTTCGCGGATACCGCTGCCCCCGTGCCCGATAAAGGCGATACCGCCTGGATGCTGGCCTCGTCGGCGCTCGTTCTGATGATGTCGATTCCGGGCCTCGCGCTTTTCTACGCCGGCATGGCGCGCCCGAAAAACGCGGCCTCGCTGGCCGCCCAGGTGTTCGCGATCGTGGCGATGGTCGGGGTCGTTTGGTGCCTTTACGGCTATTCTCTCGCCTTTACGGAAGGCAGCCATGCCTTGGTGCCGGGCGCCGGCAGCGACAAACCCTGGCTCCGATTTCTACACGGCTATGAATGGAACAATCTCGTCGGAGGATTCAAAAGCGCCTTCCTTAAAGGAATGACGCCGGATTCGACCGCGGCGACCTTTTCCAACGGCGTCGTCATTCCCGAATATGCCTACATGGTGTTTCAGATGACGTTCGCCATGATTACTCCCGCCTTGATTGTCGGCTCCTTCGCCGAACGCATGAAGTTTTCGGCCGTCTTTGTCTTTATCCTGCTTTGGGTGACCTTCGTTTATTTTCCCATCGCGCATGGCGTTTGGTACTGGGCGGGTCCGGACGCGATCGCGGAAGCCGCGAGAGCCCTCGCCGACGCCCCCGACGATGCCGCCAAGGCGGCCGCGCAGGCGAATCTCGATGCGGTTCTCAACAATGCCGGAAATTTTAACAGAATGGGGGCGCTCGATTTTGCCGGCGGCACCGTGGTCCATATCAACGCGGGCATCGCGGGTTTGGTTGGTTGCTTGATGATCGGCAAGCGGATCGGCTATCCGGGCGAGATCGAGCCGCCGCATTCGGTCGTCTTGTCGATGATCGGCTCCTCGCTTCTTTGGGTCGGCTGGTTCGGCTTCAACGCCGGTTCGAACCTCGAGGCAACTGGAATGGCTTCGCTCGCTTTTGTGAACACCATGGTGGCGACCGCGGCCGCGACGCTTGGCTGGATGTTCACGGAATGGGCGCTCAAGGGCACGCCTTCGCTGCTTGGCATGGTCTCGGGCGCGGTCGCGGGCCTTGTCGCGGTGACGCCGGCATCCGGCTTTGCCGGGCCGATGGGATCGATCGTGCTTGGTTTGATCGCCGGTTCGGTTTGCTTCGTCTTTTGCGCGTATGTGAAGCCGAAAGTCGGGTACGATGATTCCCTCGATGTGTTCGGCGTGCATTGCATCGGCGGCATCATCGGGGCGATCGGCACCGGCATTCTGGTCGCGCCCTACCTCGGCGGCGTGGGCTTGGTCGACTACGCGATCAAACCAGGCTTTGCCTCGCCCGCGGAATACCACATGAAAACGCAGGTGCTGATCCAGGCGAAGAACGTGCTTTTCACCCTGCTCTGGTCGGGCATAGGCTCGGCGATCCTCTACAAGTTCGTCGACCTTACGATCGGCCTCAGGGTGTCGAAGCAGGCCGAGCTCGAAGGCCTCGACATTACCGATCATGGCGAGCGCGCCTATAATCTTTGACGTCCTTCGGCCTGTCCGGCGCTTTAGGTCCAAGCGCCGGACAAGCCGGCCCTAACAAGACGCATTTTCTCGGGCCGCGCTTATTCGTCCTCGCCGAAGCGGTTGGCCACGAGCGCGGCGATTGCCTCCATTGCCTCTGCCGCCTCGGCGCCGGCCGTGGTAACCGTGATGGTCATTCCCGGCCCGGCGCCCAGCGTCCAAATGCCCATGATCGAGGCCCCGCCGACGGTTTCCCCGCAACGGCTTAGGGTGACAGTGACATTGAACCCATCGATACATTGCACGAGTTTCGCCGTCGCGCGCGCGTGGAGCCCCTTGCGATTGACGATTTCAAGGGTGCGCACAAGGGCATCCCCGGGTGCTTTGAAATCCGGACAATCATCGCCGGACGCAAATGGCATGGCATGGTCCTCGCTCATTTGCCGCTCAATACCCGGCTCGCGACATAGATGTATTTGCGGCCCGCATCCTGGGCCTGGATCACCGCCTGGTCGAGACTGCAGCTTTCGCGCACCGAGGCGAGTTTAATTAGCATCGGAAGATTGACCCCCGCGATGACCTCGATATTGGAGCCATCCATAATCGAAATCGCGAGATTAGAGGGAGTGCCGCCAAACATATCGGTGAGCACGACCACGCCCGCGCCGCTGTCGACTTTGGCAGCGGCGGAAACAATATCCTGGCGCCGCTGTTCGATATCGTCATCCGCCCCGATGGTAACCGATTCGATTTGCTTTTGCGGACCGACCACATGTTCCAACGCGGCGCGAAATTCCGATGCGAGTCGGCCATGGGTCACGAGGACGATTCCAATCATCGAACGTACCTGTTGTTCAGGAACTTCATGCCTGACCGGCACGGCGCGAGGTGTTCGTCAAGACAAGAACCATCCACGGACTTAAGGAGAAACTCGCCGCAATCCTGCCGGGCGGCTTCCCTTGGGTAGACTCTTCTCATATCAAGGACCGGCGCAAGCTACTCGCCGCGCCTTTCCCGGAGATCTTCGTGATAGGGCAAAAACGCAAGACGACAAGTGGCAGTCCTCGCGCATGATCCTTGCCCGAAAATGCACCGGTCAAGAACATGTTCGCGGCATTTTGTGCGGCGCAATGAAATTGGCAAGTAAAATGACGTGAAGCTCGCCCGGAAAGGGTGGCGCGACCCCAAAGGCCTAACGCGTGCGAGGAAAGGCGGCACGGCATCGGCAAGACCTACATAAGTATTCGTCGCAAGCGCGGATCGGCCAATACCGCGAGGGCAAGCCCGGCAGCCGCGGCATCTTGCCGCACGGGGAAAAACGGCAATGTGACGCCCGCAAGCTCGATGTGATCGTGGTCTGGCTTCGGATAGCGCGGGAGCGCTTCATCCTCGCCGGCGAGCCCGATCACAAGCCGGACAACGGCCGAGGGCAAAAACGGCATTTCGAAGATGCCGTGGCCGCGCCGTTCGATCTTGCCCAGGATCATTGGATGGCCATAGGCGATCAGGCGGCCGCCTCGGGATTCGATGCCGATGCGGTCATCGCCCACGAGCCTTGCGAAAAGGCCCGCGTCTTCGGCGGCCGCGATCAAGGCGAATGCCAAGCTGCTTTTGCCGGCGCCGGATGGCCCATGAATGAGCACGCCGGCTTCCCCGATCACGACGGCGCTTGCATGGAGATGGGATTTGTCCGCATTCGTCGCCGGTCGATCCCGTTTCGCGGACAAGGCTTATCGTGCCTTCGGCAAAAATATTAGGAAGCGGGCCCCGAGCACCGGGGTCACGCCATCGGCGCCGGGGGGACCGATCCGGTTAAGCGCCGATATGCGTCCGCCATGGGCCTCGATGATTTGGCGCGAGATGGAAAGCCCAAGGCCCGAGTTTTGCCCGAAACCTTGGCCAGGGCGGTCGGTATAAAACCTTTCGAATATCCGTTCGAAAGCATCGGCAGGAATGCCGGGGCCGTCATCATCGACAAAAATCTCGAAACCGTCGCGGGTGTGGCCCCGGGCCGTGTGGTCCTTGGTTGGACGCAACAGCACGCGAACGCTGCCGTCAGCGGCCGAAAACGACCTCGCATTGTCGATGAGGTTATTGAAAACCTGGGCAAGGCGCGAATCGTGCCCGAGAACCTGGAAAGCCGGCCTGCGGCTATCCTCCAATGGCCCAGGGGGGGCGACGACGAATTCGACCCGGATCGCGCCGGTATCCTTGACCAGGTTGGCCATGGCGGCAACCGTTGCGAGCAGGCGCTTCAGATCGACGAGACCCACGTCGTCGCGCGCCATCTCGGCATCGAGCCTGGATGCGTCGGATATGTCGCTGATCAGCCTATCGAGGCGGCGAACATCGTGGGCGATGATCGCCAACAGCCGCTGGCGCGATTCCGGCGCGCGGACAACCGGCAGGGTCTCGACCGCGCTGCGCAAGGAGGTGAGCGGGTTTTTCATTTCGTGCGCGACATCGGCGGCGAAACGCTCAATCGCCTCGATGCGATCGTAGAGGGCCTTGGTCATGTCGCGCAGCGCGCCGGACAAATGGCCGATCTCGTCCGAGCGGCCGGTGAAATCAGGGATCTCCCAGCGTGCCTTTGTACCCCGCCGCACGCGTTCCGCCGCCCCCGCCAGGCGCCTTATCGGTTCGGCTATGGTTCCGGCGATGAAAAAAGAGAGAAGAAACATAATCGCCGAGGAAACAAGAAAGATCCGGACGATGGCCCAGCGTTCCAAGGCGATGATCTTGTCGATGTCGTCGCCTTGCGTGGACAGGAGCAAGGCGCCGCGCACGGCCCGGAAACGTTGGATCGGCGTGGCGACCAAAACAATGGTCCTTCCCTCGGCATCGACTCGCGCAATCGATTCCTCGCCGCCGCTCAACGCCCGCGCCACTTCCGGATAGCTCTTGCCATTGCCGACGCCTATATCTTGATATAGGGGCAGGCCTGGCTGGCCGGAGAGCCCCTTCAACCACTGGCCGATGCGCCTCCACAGGGAAGCCGACACTTGTTGCGCGGGCGGCGGCAGGTCAAAATGCATGATATTGGAACGGCTCGTCAGCGAGCGCGAATCGAGCAACAAATAACCGTCGCGATCGTAGATTCGCGCCTGCGTCCGCGTTGGCGAAACGAGCCTGTGAAGAACCGGCCCGATGCGTTCGGGATTGATTGAGAATTCGAGCGACGGCGTGGTTTCGTCGGCAAGCGCGTAGCTCTCGCCCGGAGCGAGCTGAAGCAGCTTTTCCGGGTCGATGGCGATCGAGTCGGTTTCGACCGTGGCGGATGCCGCGATTGCGGCGGCTATGATCTTGGCCTGGATCTGCAAGCTCTGCACCCTGGCGTCGATCAAACCTTCGCGGAATTGATTTAGATATAGGAAGCCGATGAGGAGAGCCGCGAGACCACCCAAGTTCAAGACCACGATGCGGCGGGTAAGCGGGGACCCAAACCGGGCGCTGGCGGCGCGCGCAAACCCGCGCAGGCGCAGGCCAACACTTCGGCGAATGCGCTTGGCCCGCCGCGCCGCGCGGGGCGCTCGTTCGAAGCCCTCGCGTGCTTCGAGACTCATTGTCCGGCGATTCCCCTCCCTGAGGCATAAAGTGTCATGCGCAAGCCCGAAACGGCGACCGGATCCCGTCCCGATTTGGATCGATAACAGGAACACCGGTGCCTTATACCGCATTTACACCGCGCATAACGACGAATCACCGCGCCAGGGTCTTTGGCAAAACGCTTGAAGCGCCTAAATTTCGTGGATTGGCGCGATTTATCGCGAAACCGGCTACCCCGTTCACCCAGCATGCTCCGAATTCCGGTGTCGGTTGCGAGGGATGCGCCCTCGTCCGCCAGTCTAAAGCGACTGACTTGCGGCCGGGCCAAGATCATTCCTTGAAGCGGTAGCCCACGCCATAAAGTGTCTCGATCATTTCGAATTCATCATCGACGACCTTGAATTTCTTGCGCAATCTCTTGATGTGGCTGTCGATCGTGCGGTCGTCGACGTAGACCTGATCGTCATAGGCCGCATCCATCAAGGCATTGCGGCTCTTGACGATTCCGGGTCTTGTCGCGAGCGCCTGGAGGATCAAAAATTCGGTGACCGTCAAGGTCACCGCGTCATTCTTCCAGGTGCAGGCATGGCGCTCCGGGTCCATCTTCAAAAGACCGCGTTCGAGGATTTTCGCCTCGGATTCCTTCTGCGTTCCGGGTTCCTTGGGATTGGCACGGCGCAAAATGGCCTTGACACGCTCGACGAGAAGCCTTTGCGAGAACGGTTTGCGGATAAAATCGTCGGCGCCCATTTTGAGCCCGAACAATTCGTCGATCTCCTCATCCTTTGAGGTTAAAAAGATCACCGGCACGTCGGATTTCTGACGAAACCGGCGGAGCAATTCCATGCCGTCCATCCGCGGCATCTTGATATCGAAAATCGCAAGATCGGGAGGATTGCTCTTCAAGTCGTCGAGCGCCGTCGATCCATCCGTATAGGTCTGCACGCGATAGCCTTCTCCTTCGAGGGCAATCGCCACGGAATCGAGGATGTTGCGGTCGTCATCGACCAGGGAAATCGTTGGCATGGACGGTCCTAATTTCGAAATCGAGCGCCACGATCAAGTTCTCAAAGGGCTTGGCGGAAAACCCCCTTGAACCGTTGCCGAAGGGTTCCCGCCTTTTGCGGCGAATTGCGGCGGCGCCTCGTTGTTAAAGTGTCCGCGGCCGCGACGGGGCGCGGCGTAATGTTGAATACAGCATCCCCCCGAGACCACATGGAAATACCCATGTTCTAAAAACGCCGCGAACGCCGCACGCCTCTCTCAACTTAATGATCGCTGGCCAGGCCGACCGTTTCGCGAACGGTTACGTAAGGCCGCGCTTTAGATTGGAGAAGATGACCTCGCTCCTTATATCAGGAAAAATGCGCGGCTGAAATAAGGCAGGCTTTGAACGCCCTCGCCGCAACGTCCGGTTTTTCGCAAATAGGCCTCGCTTCTCGCTACGGCTCCCAATGGGCTCTCGATGCGGCGCTCTGTGCCGCCGAGCCCAGGCCGAAATCGCGCAGAAATTTAAAAGACCAAAAATATCATATATTTACAATAGCCTAATTGGCAAAAAAGCGCGCGGTCCGTGGGGCTGGGTTTATCCTCGCCTCCCCTCGATCCACGCAAAAAGCCGGCAATCGGGTGGCGTCGAGACATAAGCCGCGGTCGGGACCGGTTATCGCCCGGAAAAATCCGTCTTCGAGACGTAACTTGCCGGTGCGCGACGGCGCGAAGCCAAGCTGGGCAACTAAGGCCGGCGAATTGGTTCAGCCAGACTCCGACGCGAATCCCAAAACGCCGGCAACGTTCCCCTATCTGTGGAAACAGGCCCGGTGCGATAAGGAAGAGCCGCTTGGAAAGCCTGTTGGGATCTAATTCTGGCAGATTAGTCCGCGCATCACATAGACCCGCCCGTCGGGACCGACGACGCGGGTGACCCTGACGCAATCCTCGTCCTCGCCTGCCGAGGCGCGGCCAAGCTGAAACGCCGGACCCTTACCAAGGGGCGCATAGACTGTTTTCGTCTCGCTCGTGCGCTGTGCGGGACTCAAAACCTTCGCTTTCGGGGTGATCGTCATCGGCGCCGCGAACACCGCCGCCCCGAGACAGGAAACCGCAATTCCCGCCATGGCATACTTGAGTGCCTGCCTTCCGATAGCTTTGCGCGACTTGATCATGAGTCCTGTTCCCTTCCCGCCTGGCGAGCTGG
>JBATYB010000415.1:0-13959 GCA_049673825.1 Methylocella sp.
CTGATGTGGACGCCAGGCCCGGGACGGATTTTTGCGCTGGCCGCGGGACTGAGCCTCGCGGAATGGCTGCGCGGGCATATCCTGACCGGATTTCCCTGGAACACCTTCGGCATGGCGCTCGGAGGCAATCTCGTGACCGCGCAACTGGCCTCGATCGTCGGCCTTTATGGTCTGACCGTCATCGCCATCCTGATTTTTTCAACCCCCGCGGTTCTCGGCGAAAAATCCGCAATGCAAGGGGCAAGCCGCCGGTTGCCGTCGGCCATCGCCGCCGCTGTCCTGGCCTTCGCCGCGATTTGCGCATTTGGCGCCCTTCGTCTGGCGGGGCCAACTCCGGAGCCGGTCGCGGGCGCAAAATTGCGCATCATGCAGCCCAATTTGGCCCAGGACGCGAAATTCCGGCCGGAAAACAAAGCCCGGATATTGTCGCTCTATCTGACCTTGTCCGCGGGCGGGGCGGGGTCAGATCGCTCGGGCCTCGACGATGTCACCGTGCTCATCTGGCCGGAGTCGGCGTTCCCTTTCATCTTGTCGCGCGATGCCGGGGCGCTTGCCGAAATCGGCGCCGTCCTGCCGCAAGATACGGTTCTCGTCACCGGCGCCGCGCGTGCGGACGACGAGGCGCGCCGGTCCGCGTCCGGCCGCACCCGGTACTTCAACGCCATTCAAGTCATTGCCAGCGGCGGACATATTCTCGACAGCTACGACAAGGTGCATCTCGTGCCCTTCGGCGAATATGTGCCGTTTCAGACCGCCTTCGACCGTCTCGGCCTACGTCAATTCGTGCATCTCCCCGGCGGGTTCTCGGCTGGTTCAAAACGGCGGTTATTGGTTGTGCCTGGATTGCCGGCCGTCGCGCCGCTGATTTGCTACGAGGCGATCTTTCCAGGCGAGGTTGTGCCCGCAGGCGCGCCGCGTCCGGGATTGCTTCTCAACGTCACGAACGACGGATGGTTTGGGACGACCACCGGCCCTTACCAGCATTTCGCGCAAGCGCGGCTGCGCGCGATCGAGGAAGGATTGCCCTTGATCCGCGCCGCGAACACCGGAATTTCCGCGATTGTCGATCCCTATGGCCGCGTTTTGGCCGAGCTGCCACTCGGCGCCGAAGGCGTGCTCGATGGCGGTCTACCGCAACCAATCGCCCCGCCGGTTTTCGCGCGTTTTCCGTTCGCCAGCGCCTTTTCCGTCTGGATCGCCGCGCTCGCGATTGCCGTGTCCCGCCGCGGGGGAATCGGATAAAGCGGCTTGGGCGGCGGGCCAAGGCGCGGCCGCGCGCGCTTGGCGTGTGCCCATGTTCCGGAGCTCGCGGCGGAGCGGTTACGTGCAGACCACGGGGCGAGGCTCCTCGAACAAAATCGATGAGACGCCAGCGCGCGACGCCAGAAGCCGCTGAGGCGAACCAGCGCATTCATCCCGCGTCACAATTGCAGCCGTCGATGTGCGTGCCATCCACGCAAAAACCTCGATATCCACGATCCCGACTCGAAAAGAGGCGCATAACCGGCGGCCTATTCTGCCGCCGGCACATCCGGCTGCGCGAGCAAGGGAGTCGTCTCGGACGCCGCCGCGCTTTCCGCTTTTTGCGCGATAATCATTTCATCCCGGATGTTCGCGACACGCCGGAGCTTGGCCATCGCGGCGCCGGTACCGGCTGGAATGAGGCGGCCGACGATGACGTTTTCCTTCAAGCCTTCCAAGGTATCGGCCTTGCCGTTGACGGCCGCCTCGGTCAACACCCGGGTCGTCTCCTGGAAGGAGGCGGCCGAGATGAACGAGCGCGTCTGCAACGACGCCTTGGTGATCCCGAGGAGAACCGGAGTTCCCGAGGCCGGCTTCTCCCCCGCCTCGATCGCCGCGGCGTTGGCCTCGTCGAGCTCGACTTGATCGACCTGCTCGCCAGGCAAAAACCCGGTGCCGCCGGGCTCGACGATATCGACCTTCTGCAGCATCTGCCGGACAATCACCTCGATATGTTTGTCGTTGATGCTGACCCCCTGCAACCGATAGACCTCCTGAATCTCGTTGACGAGATAGGCGGCAAGTTCCTCGACGCCCTTGATCGCCAGAATGTCATGCGGCGCCGGATTTCCATCGACGATATAATCGCCCTGTTCGACGACGTCGCCGTCCTGGAGATGGATGTGCTTGCCTTTTGGGATCAGATATTCGATTGGCTCGGCGCCCTCTTCATTCGGAACGATCGAAATGCGCGTCTTGTTCTTGTAGTCGCGCCCGAATTGCACGGTGCCGGAGGCCTCGGCGATAATCGCGTGATCCTTCGGCCGGCGCGCCTCGAACAGTTCGGCGACTCGCGGCAGACCGCCGGTGATGTCGCGCGTCTTTGCCGAGTCCATCGAGATACGTGCAACGATGTCGCCGGCCTTGACCGGCGCGCCTGGGTCGACCCCAATGATCGAATCCACCGGCAGCGCATAACGCGCATCGCCGCCGCGGTGCAGCTTGCCGATCTTGCCGTCCTCGGATTTGATCACGATGGCGGGCTTCAATGTCGCGGAGCGCTGATTGAGGCGCCAGTCCATGACCAGACGCTTGGCGATACCGGTAGCCTCGTCGATGGTTTCGGTCATCGAGGCCCCTTCGACCAGATCCTCGAAGCCGACAATCCCGGCGATCTCGGTCAGAATCGGCCGTGTGTAGGGATCCCACTCGGCAATGCGCTGGCCGCGCTTGATCTTGTCGCCATCGTCGACTTTGAGCCTGGCGCCATATTGGATCCTGTGGACCGCGCGTTCCGCGCCGTCCGGGCCCTCGACGACGATGGCGACATTGCGCGCCATGACCATCAGGTCGCCCTCGCTATTGCGGGCGAGATGGCGATTGCGGATCTTCACGACTCCATCGAAATTGGATTCGATGAAGGATTGATCGGCGATTTGCGCCGCGCCGCCGATGTGGAAGGTGCGCATCGTGAGCTGCGTGCCCGGCTCGCCGATCGACTGCGCGGCGATGACCCCGACGGCCTCGCCCATATTGACCGGCGTCCCGCGCGCGAGATCGCGGCCGTAGCACTTGCCGCAAACGCCGTTCTTGGCTTCGCAGGTCAAGACGGAACGGATCTTAACTTCCTGGATCCCGGCCGCGTTGATGCGGTCGATATGCCATTCCTGAACCATTTCGCCGGCCGCGACGATGACCGCGCCCGAGGCCTCTTTCAAATCCTCGGCCGCGGTGCGGCCAAGAATTCGCGTCGCGAGCGAGGCGACAATATGGCCCGCGTCGATGATCGCGCGCATCCGAATCCCGTTCCGCGATCCGCAATCGAGCATGGTGATAATCGAGTCCTGCGCCACATCGACAAGACGGCGCGTCAGATAACCCGAATTCGCGGTCTTCAAGGCGGTGTCGGCAAGACCCTTGCGCGCGCCATGCGTCGAGTTGAAATACTCGAGCACGGTCAGCCCTTCCTTGAAGTTCGAGATGATCGGGCTTTCGATGATCTCGCCCGATGGCTTCGCCATCAGTCCGCGCATCGCGGCGAGCTGCTTTATTTGGGTTGGCGAACCGCGCGCGCCGGAATGCGCCATCATGTAGATCGAGTTGATCGGCTTGTCCCGGCCATTCGCGTCCTTCTGCACCGTCGAGATGCGCGCCATCATCTCCTCGGCGAGCTTGTCCGAGCATTTCATCCAGACATCGACGACCTTGTTGTATTTTTCGCCTTGCGTGATCAGTCCGTCGTTATACTGCTGCTCGTATTCCTTCGCGAGCGCGCCTGTCTCGGCGACAATGCGCGGCTTGGTTTCCGGCACGACCATGTCGTCCTTGCCGAAGGAAATACCGGCCTTGAACGCCTCGCGGAACCCGAGCGCCATGATCTTGTCGCAAAAGATGACTGTCTCCTTCTGACCGCAGTTGCGGTAGACGATGTCGATCATGCTCGAGATTTCCTTCTTGGTCATGAGTTTGTTCACGACATCGAAGGGAATCTTAACATGGTGCGGCAGCAATTGGCCAAGAATCATACGGCCGGGCGTGGTTTCGAAAATCTTCGATAGCCGCCGGCCCTCGCCGTCGAAGGTCTCCGCCCGCCCCTTGATCCGCGTGTGCAGGGTGATCGCCTTGGCATGCAACGCATGTTCGATCTCGCCCATGTTGGCGAACGCCATCCCCTGGCCAGGTTCGCCCTCGCGCATCAACGAAACATAATAAAGGCCGAGCACGATATCCTGCGATGGCACGATGATCGGCTGGCCATTGGCCGGATGCAAAATATTGTTGGTCGACATCATCAGCACGCGCGCTTCGAGTTGCGCCTCGAGCGAGAGCGGCACGTGCACCGCCATCTGGTCGCCGTCGAAATCGGCGTTGAATGCGGCGCAGACAAGCGGATGCAGCTGGATGGCCTTACCCTCGATCAACTTCGGTTCGAAGGCCTGAATGCCGAGACGGTGCAGCGTCGGCGCCCGGTTCAGCATGACCGGATGCTCGCGGATGACTTCGTCGAGAATATCCCAGACTTCCGGTTTCTCTTTTTCGACCAGCTTTTTCGCCTGTTTGACGGTCGCAGATAAGCCCTTCGCGTCGAGACGCGAATAGATGAAGGGCTTGAAGAGCTCGAGCGCCATCTTCTTCGGCAGGCCGCATTGGTGCAGTTTGAGGTCGGGCCCAACCACGATCACCGAGCGGCCGGAATAATCGACGCGCTTGCCGAGCAGGTTTTGGCGGAAACGGCCTTGTTTGCCCTTCAGCATGTCGGCGAGCGACTTCAGCGGCCGTTTGTTGGCGCCGGTGATGACCCGGCCACGCCGGCCATTGTCGAACAACGCATCGACGGCCTCCTGCAGCATCCGCTTCTCGTTGCGCACGATGATGTCCGGCGCGCGCAACTCGATGAGCCGTTTCAGGCGATTGTTACGGTTGATGACGCGCCGGTAAAGGTCGTTGAGGTCGGAGGTCGCGAAGCGGCCGCCGTCGAGCGGCACGAGCGGCCGCAGGTCGGGCGGAAGGACCGGAACTTCGGTAAGGATCATCCACTCGGGCTTGTTGCCCGAACGGATGAAGGCCTCGATGATCTTCAACCTCTTGGCGAGCTTCTTGGGCTTCAGTTCCGTCGTCGACTCGGCGATTTCGATCTTGAGCGATTCGGCGATTTTCGGAAGATCCATGCCGCGCAGAATTTCGCGAATCGCTTCGGCGCCAATGAGGGCGGTGAAGGAATCCTGGCCATATTCATCCTGCGCGCGCAGGTAATCGTCCTCATTGAGAAGCTGGCGGTTCTTGAGCGGCGTCAGGCCCGGATCGAGGACGATATAGGATTCGAAATAAAGGATGCGCTCGATGTCCTTCAGGGTCATGTCGAGGAGAAGCCCGATCCGCGAGGGCAAGGATTTCAGAAACCAGATATGGGCGACCGGCGCGGCGAGCGAAATATGCCCCATCCGCTCGCGGCGCACCCGCGACAAGGTCACCTCAACCCCGCATTTCTCGCAGATGACGTTCTTATATTTCATCCGCTTGTATTTGCCGCACAAGCACTCGTAGTCCTTGATCGGACCGAAGATCCGGGCACAGAAAAGCCCGTCGCGCTCGGGTTTGAAGGTGCGGTAATTGATTGTCTCCGGCTTTTTAATCTCGCCGAAGGACCAGGATAGAATCTTCTCCGGGCTCGCGATCGAAATCTGGATCTGATCGAAAGCCTGCGGTTGCGCGGCCTGACTGAAGAGATTCATGACCTCTTGATTCATTGCCATCTCCTGGTGCTCGGGCCGGCGCGGCGCCGCCGCTTGGCCCCGCCGGAAATATTCACAAAAGACACGGCGCGCGCGGCCTCCCCCACGGGGCGGTTTTCAATGCCCGCGTCTATTCGGCCGCCTCGGCCGGCGGCAGCTGGCTTTTCGGTTTCGCCGTCTGATTAAGTTCGACATTAAGGCAAAGCGACCGCATCTCCTTGACGAGCACGTTGAAGCTTTCGGGAATGCCGGATTCGAAAGCATCGTCGCCGCGCACGATCGATTCATAAACCTTGGTGCGGCCTGCCACGTCATCGGATTTCAAGGTCAGCATCTCCTGCAGCGTGTAGGCCGCGCCGTAAGCCTCAAGCGCCCAAACCTCCATCTCGCCGAAACGCTGGCCGCCGAATTGCGCCTTGCCGCCGAGCGGCTGTTGGGTGACGAGACTGTAGGGGCCGATCGAACGCGCGTGGATCTTGTCGTCGACGAGGTGATGCAGCTTCAGCATATAGATATAGCCGACGGTCACCGCGCGGTCGAAAGCTTCGCCGGTGCGTCCGTCGTAGAGAATGACCTGGCCCGAGCGGTCTAGACCCGCCCGCTCCAGCATTTCGACGATGTCCTTTTCCCGCGCGCCGTCGAAGACCGGCGTCGCGACCGGCACGCCGCGGCGGAGATTCTCGCCGAGCTCGACCACGGCCTCATCGTCGAGTTCCATGATCTCCCGCTTGGCGTCGTAAATTTCGATGAGCTTGTCGCGTAACGGTTTCGTGTTCTTGTCCCGCAAATAGGAATTCACCGTGTCGCCGACCTGCTTGCCAAGACCGGCGCAGGCCCAGCCGAGATGGGTTTCGAGGATCTGCCCGACATTCATGCGCGAGGGCACGCCGAGCGGATTCAAGACGATATCGACCGGCTGCCCGTCGGCGAGGAAGGGCATATCCTCCTGCGCCACGATCTTGGAAACGACGCCCTTGTTGCCATGCCGTCCCGCCATCTTGTCGCCGGGCTGGATCTTGCGCTTCACCGCGACGAAAACCTTCACCATCTTCATGACGCCCGGCGGCAATTCGTCGCCGCGCTGCAACTTTTCGACCTTGTCGAGAAAGCGGCTCTCAAGGGCTTTCTTGGCCTCGTCATACTGCCTGCGCATGGCTTCGAGCTCGGCCATCGTCTTGTCGTTCTCGATCGCGAAGATCCACCATTGCGAGCGGGGATAGTCCTCGACGATCTCCCTGGTGAGCTTGGTATCCCGCTTGAATCCCTTCGGCCCGGCGATAGCCTTCTTGTCCACGAGAACGTCGATGAGACGCGCATAGACGTTGCGATCGAGGATCGCTAGCTCATCGTCGCGGTCCTTCGCGAGACGCTCGATTTCCTCGCGTTCGATCGCTTGGGCACGCTCGTCCTTGTCAACGCCATGCCGGTTGAAGACGCGCACCTCGACGATCGTGCCCTGCACGCCCGGCGGCACCCGCAAGGACGTATCGCGGACATCCGATGCCTTCTCGCCGAAGATCGCGCGCAAAAGCTTTTCTTCCGGAGTCATCGGGCTCTCGCCCTTCGGGGTGATCTTCCCGACCAAGATATCGCCCGCCTGGACTTCGGCGCCGATATAGACGATTCCGGCCTCGTCGAGATTCTTCAAGACCTCTTCCGACACATTTGGAATATCGCGGGTGATTTCCTCCGGACCGAGCTTGGTGTCGCGCGCCATCACCTCGAATTCGTCGATATGAATCGAGGTATATACATCGTCCTTGACGATTCGCTCGTTGAGAAGGATCGAATCCTCGAAATTATAACCGTTCCAGGGCATGAAGGCGACGAGGACATTGCGGCCAAGCGCCAGATCTCCGAGATCGGTCGACGGTCCGTCGGCGATGATGTCGCCGTTGCGCACGTAGTCGCCGACCCGCACCTGCGGCTTTTGGTTGATGCAGGTCGACTGATTCGAGCGCTGGAACTTCATCATCCGGTAGATATCGACCCCCGGCTTGCCGGCGTCGGTTTCCTCGGTTGCCCGGACCACGATGCGGGTCGCATCGACCTGGTCGACAAAACCGGTCCGCCGCGCCGCGATGGCGGCGCCGGAATCCCGCGCGACGACGGACTCCATGCCGGTCCCGACAAGCGGAGCGTCGGATCTGACGAGCGGCACGGCCTGACGTTGCATGTTGGAGCCCATGAGCGCCCGGTTGGCATCGTCGTTCTCGAGGAACGGGATCAAGGCGGCGGCGACCGAAACGAGCTGCTTTGGCGAAACATCCATGAAATCGACGCGCTCGCGCGGAACCATGACGACGTCGCCGGCGTGCCGGCAGACGACAAGATCCTCGGTCAGCGCCCGCCGAGCGTCGACCGGCGCATTCGCCTGCGCGACGTTATATTTGGCTTCCTCCATCGCCGAAAGATAAACGACCTCGTCGGTCACCCGGCTATCCTTGATGCGCCGGTAGGGGGCTTCGATGAACCCATATTTGTTGACCCGCGCGAACGTCGCGAGCGAATTGATGAGACCGATATTCGGTCCTTCCGGCGTTTCGATCGGGCAGATGCGCCCGTAATGCGTCGGATGCACGTCGCGCACCTCGAAACCCGCCCGCTCGCGGGTGAGACCGCCGGGACCCAGCGCCGATAGCCGCCGCTTATGGGTAATCTCGGACAACGGATTGGTCTGATCCATGAACTGCGACAATTGCGACGACCCGAAGAACTCGCGCACCGCCGCGGCGGCGGGCTTGGCATTGATCAGATCCTGCGGCATGACCGTGTCGATGTCGACGGAGGACATGCGCTCCTTGATCGCCCGCTCCATCCGCAGCAGGCCCAGCCGATACTGGTTCTCCATGAGTTCGCCGACCGAGCGGACACGGCGGTTGCCGAGATGGTCGATGTCGTCGATTTCCCCGCGTCCGTCGCGCAGATCGACAAGCGCCCGCATGACCGCGACGATATCTTCCTTGCGCAACGTGCGCACCGTATCCGCCGCGTCGAGATCCATGCGCATGTTCATCTTGACCCGGCCGACCGCCGAGAGATCGTAGCGCTCCGGATCGAAAAACAGCGAATGGAACATCGCCTCCGCCGTTTCAAGCGTCGGCGGCTCGCCGGGACGCATGACACGGTAGATATCGAACAACGCTTCCTCGCGCGAGCGGTTCTTGTCGACGGCGAGCGTATTGCGAATGTAGGGACCGATATTGACATGATCGATGTCCAGCACCGGCAACTTAGCGAAGCCGGCGTCGATCAGCAGCGCCAGGGATTTGGCGGTGATCTCATCGCCGGCTTCGGCAAAGATTTCGCCGGTCGCCGGGTTATAAAGATCGGAGGCGATATATTGCCCATGCAGATCCTCATCCTGCGCGCGCAGGAACTTGACCCCTCGCTCGGCAAGCAGACGCGCGGTGCGGACCGTAAGTTTCTTGCCCGCTTCGAGAACCACCTCGCCGGTGTCGGCGTCGAGAACGTCGAGGGCGGCCTTCATGCCTTTCATGCGATCGGGCTCGAAAGGCAGACGCCACCCGTCGCTATCCCGCGCAAAAGTGATCGTCTTATAAAAAATCGAGAGAATCTCCTCGCCATCCATCCCGAGGGCGTAAAGGATCGACGTCGCCGGAATTTTCCGGCGCCGGTCGATGCGGGCATGGACGATGTCCTTGGCGTCGAATTCGATATCGAGCCAAGAGCCGCGATAAGGAATGATCCGGGCCGCGAACAGAAGCTTGCCGGAAGAATGGCTTTTGCCTTTGTCGTGATCGAAAAACACCCCCGGCGAACGGTGCATTTGCGAAACGATCACCCTCTCGGTTCCGTTGACGATGAACGTGCCGTTCATCGTCATCAAGGGCATGTCTCCCATATAGACATCCTGCTCCTTGATGTCCTTGACCGACCTTGCCGCGGTGTCGGGATCGACATCGAATACGATCAGGCGCAAGGTTACTTTGAGCGGCGCGGAGAAGGTCATGCCGCGCTGGCGGCATTCGTCGACGTCATATTTCGGCGGCTCAAACTCATATTTGACAAATTCGAGCAGCGCCGCGTTGGAAAAATCCGAAATCGGGAAAACCGATTTGAAGACCGCTTGCAGCCCTTCGTCCGGACGCCCGCCTCGCGGCTCGTCGACGAGCAGGAACTGGTCATAGGATGCCTTTTGAACTTCGATCAAATTCGGCATTTCCGCGACCTCGCGGAGATGCCCGAAAAATTTGCGGATACGCTTGCGGCCGGTGAACGTCTGCGCCATATTATGAGCCATATTATGAGCCATTTCGCTCCTCGCACCTCGTGTAAACAACGATTTTCTCGAGCGGAAATTCGCTAGACCCGCGTCCGGCCCGGGCGCCGAAGGCGCGGGACTTTCTCAGCCAAGCGTTCACGGTGAAATACCGCGAATAGATTCGATAAGTGTCCAACCTTATTTCGTTGACAATGCATTCAATGTCTCAGCACGGCCGCGACGGCCTCAATCTTCGCCGAGACCGCCGCGTTGCCAAACATCAAACCGCCGAAGCGGCAAAGCCGCGATCACTTGAACTCCACCTTGGCGCCCGCTTTTTCGAGCGCCGCCCTGATCTTTTCGGCTTCCTCCTTGGTCACGCCTTCCTTGACCGGCTTGGGCGCGGCTTCGACGAGATCCTTTGCCTCCTTCAGGCCAAGTCCGGTCACCGCGCGTACTTCCTTGATGACTTCGATTTTCTTGGCGCCGATCGCCGCGAGGATCACGGTGAATTCGGTCTGCTCCTCCACCGGTGCCGCCGCCGCGCCGGCCGCGGGTCCCGCGGCGACGGCGACTGCCGCGGCCGCGGACACGCCCCATTTTTCTTCCAGCAGCTTGGCGAGCTCGGCGGCTTCGAGCACGGTGAGGTTCGACAGGTCCTCGACGATCTTTTCCAGCTTGGCCATTTTCAGTTCCTTCAATTCAAATCCAAAACGCTTGTAAGTCGCACAAGATGTAGATGTCAGGCGGCATCTTTTCCGGCGTAGGCCGCGAAAACGCGCGCGAGCTTGCCGGCCGGCGCGGTTGTTAGCCGCGCGAGCCTCGCCGCCGGCGCCTGGATGAGGCCAACGAGTTTGGCGCGCAGCTCATCCAACGACGGCAGCGTCGCAAGCGAGCGTACGGCATCGACGTTGAGCGCGGCCGCCCCCATGGCGCCGCCAAGGATCACGAGCTTGGCGTGGCTCTTGGCAAAAGCCACCGCGGCCTTCGGGGCCGCGACCGGGTCGTCTGAATAGGCGATCAGGGTCGGACCCCGCATCAGCTCCGAAATCGACGCGGCCTCAGTGCCTTGAAGAGCGATCTTGACGAGACGATTCTTGGCGACCTGCACCGTGGCTCCAGCCGCGCGCATCTGCTTGCGCAGAGCTTGCATTTGAACCACGCTCAGGCCGGAATAATGCGCAACCACCACCACCGATGTCGTTTTGAAGACATCGGTCAATGAAGCGACGCATTGTTTCTTTTCCGCTCTGTCCACAGTGTCTCCTTGGGCGGGCACGGACTTTAAGAATTCCGGCCCGCGGGCTGCATCTGCCGCCAGTTTAACGCGGCGGGCGAACCATTGCCGAGGCGACGCTGCGCCTGGCCCCGGAACGGACAAGCCGCGCCGGACAGAGGGATAGACCAAAACCGAGGGAAGCGAAAAGGCGAAGCCTTGCCGCGATCAAATCTTGTTGTTGCCCCGTCCATGCCGCACCGGATCGCGTCGCCGGCAAAGCCGATTCGGCGCTCAAGGAATTAAGCTTGAATTCGACCAAGACGGGACGCCTTCTCGATCCGGCGATCTCGGACAAGACAAGGCCGGAAGGGACAGGCGTCAGCCGCCTATCCTCCAGCCTTACCCGCCGCGTCGCGAAACACCCTTCGCCGGAAGCGAAACTCGCCGCCACCCCGCCATCGCGGAAACTTCATGGATGCGGGGCCGCTATTTCCGATCGGCCCCGAACCTTCTATTTAGACCGAACGATCGCTCATGCCAAGGCCCGAAATGCAAATTTCGCGCAGCCGCGAACGAACGGTTCAGACCGTAAGCGTCGCGGGATCGACCTTGACCCCAGGACCCATGGTCGAGGAAATCGCGACACGTTGAATATAGGTGCCCTTAGCGCCCTGAGGCTTGGCCTTGGCCACCGCATCCACGAATGCAACGATGTTTTCGACAAGTCTCTCCCGCGCGAAGGAGGCTTTGCCCACGCTGCCTTGGATGATCCCGGCTTTTTCGACGCGAAACTCCACCGCCCCGCCCTTCGAGGCCTTGACCGCGCCGGCGATGTCCATGGTCACGGTGCCGACCTTCGGATTGGGCATCAGGCCGCGCGGACCCAAAACCTTGCCGAGCCTGCCGACGAGAGGCATCATGTCCGGCGTGGCAATGCAACGGTCGAACGCGATCGTGCCACCTTGGACGGTCGAAACCAGGTCCTCCGCGCCCACGACGTCCGCCCCCGCAGCCTTGGCCTCGTCGGCCTTGGCGCCGCGCGCGAACACCGCCACACGCAGGGTGCGCCCGGTTCCGTTCGGGAGATTGACCACGCCCCGCACCATCTGATCGGCGTGCTTGGGGTCGACCCCGAGATTCATCGCGATCTCGACGGTCTCGTCGAACTTCGCATTGGCGCGCGCCATGACGAGCTCGACCGCCTCGGCGACCGGATAGAGCTTGATCCGGTCAATTCCCTCGCGCGCCTTGCGCACGCGTTTCCCAACATGCGCCATTGCCCTACCCCACTATTTCAAGGCCCATGGAACGGGCGGAGCCCTCGATCATCCGCATCGCCGCTTCAACCGAGGCGCAATTGAGATCGGGCAGCTTTTTCTCGGCGATCTCCCGTATCTGCGCTGCCGTGATCTTGCCGGCAAAACCGCGGCCGGCGGTTTTCGAGCCCGCCTGAATGCCCGACGCCTTCTTTAAAAAAAAGGAAACCGGCGGCAACTTCATCTCGAAAGTGAAGGAGCGGTCGTGGAAGGCGGTGATGACGACCGGGATCGGGGTCCCTTTTTCCATCTGCGCCGTCCTGGCGTTGAAGGCCTTGCAAAATTCCATGATGTTCAAGCCGCGCTGCCCCAGCGCGGGACCGATCGGAGGCGAAGGATTGGCCGCTCCGGCCGGCACCTGAAGCTTCACGTAACCCGTGATCTTCTTTGCCATTGCCCTACTCCCAGACAATGCCGGCGCGGTGGCCCGGCGGTTGCGGTCGTGGTCCGGCACGGACGCCGTCTGGCACGGCGGACCGGTCTCCCACGTCTCGTCTCACAGGTTCATGCCATCGGTTGCAAAGAGCCCCCAATGGCGCCTTTCTCAAATCCCCATATCCCCAATTTTCCCCCTGCCCCCGCAGCAAATGCTCAGACCTTTTCGACCTGCGCATATTCCAATTCCACCGGCGTCGCGCGGCCGAAGATCGAAACCGCGACCTTGACCCTGGAACGGCCCTCGTCGATGTCCTCGACGGTCCCGTTGAAGGAAGCGAAGGGGCCGTCGGCCACCCGCACCGTCTCGCCGATTTCAAACGAGATCGACGCCTTGGGCCGTTCGACGCCTTCGGCGACTTGCCCTTTGATGCGTTCCGCCTCGGTATCGGGAATCGGCATCGGCTTCTTGTCGGCGCCCAAAAATCCGGTGACCTTCGGGGTGTTTTTAATCAGATGGTAGACATCGTCGGAAAGAGTGCATTTGACCAGCACATAGCCGGGAAAGAATTTGCGTTCCGAATTGATCTTACGGCCGCGGCGAATTTCGACGATATGCTCGGTCGGGACGAGAATTTCCTCGAATTGGCTCGATAGGCCACGCTGGGCCGCCTGCTCCTTGATGGATTCGGCGACCTTTTTCTCGAAATTCGAATAGGCGTGAACGATATACCAGCGCATGCTCATCGGACGCTTCAAACCTCGTTCACGAAAACCCTGCGCCCGGGCGCGACTTGCGCAAGCGAAAACGCCGGATCACGCGGATCGCGCAGCGGGAATAATCAAATTCGCTCGATTTGACGATATCCTGCGCGAACATGCCCTAGTGACCAAAACTCAGAATGGCGCTGACGATGAAGCGCAGCGCCTGATCCACCGCGACGAAAAAAAGGCTGGCGAGCAGGACCATGAAAATCACAAGCCCCGTCGTGATCAGGGTCTCGCGGCGCGTCGGCCACGTCACCTTGCCGCCTTCGGCGCGGACCTCTTGAAGGAATTCCAAAGGGTTAGTCATTTCTTTGGTGTGCCGTTCATTTCAAAGTCGCTTGGAGCAGTGCCTCACCCGTGTCA
>JBATYB010000416.1:0-3066 GCA_049673825.1 Methylocella sp.
GAGTCAGATTCGCGACCTCGACTCAACAAAAAAATCGCCCGCCGAATTCACCCGGCGCTCAAAATCCGAGGGGGGTGAGCAATTACGTCGCGGGAACGCGGGAAGCGAGCGGCGTATGCGGATTCCGACGAAGCCGGCCATGCATTCCAATAGGAAGCCGGCCACCGATTCCGATCTGAAGCCGGCCGGGACTCCGATTTGAAGCCGGCCACCCAGCGTTCGCTTCCGCGGATCGAGGCGATGATGTTTCGGCGCGGCGGTTTGGTCAAGCGGGCGCGGATTTGGGCCTGCGAAGGGCCGGGAAGGATGGTCGGGTTGTGAAGGGCGGGACGGGTGGCGGTGGATAACGGCGGGCGTAGCGCGCCCTCCACAGCGCCGTAGTGGAGCCCGCCGTTATCCACGGCCTTGCCGCGCCGAGGGTCGGGCCAGCCGGCCCTCGGGCGCGCGTCGCTTTCAGGGCGAGGAACGGCGCTTGCGCAAGCTGTCGCCGGAGAGTTCGATGCGGTAGGCGTTGTGAACGACGCGGTCGAGGATGGCGTCGGCGAGCGTGGGAACGCCAATCAAGTCGTGCCAGCGGTCGACGGGAACTTGACTGGTGATGATGAGCGATCCCTTGTCATAACGGTCCTCGACGATTTCCAGGATGTCCCTTGCTTGGTTGGCTGTGAGCGCCTCTGGTCCCCAGTCATCGAGGATCAGCAGTTTGACGCGGGCGAGAGATCGCAGCAGCCTGGCGTAGCGTGGGTTGCCGTGCGCGATGGCCAGGTCGGCGAAGAGCCGGGGCATGCGTGTGTAGAGAACGGATATGTTTTCTCGGCAGGCCTTGTGGCCGAGCGCGCAGGCGAGCCAGCTCTTGCCTAACCCGCTCGCGCCTGAGATCAGCAGATTGCGCCGCTCGGCGATCCAATCGCAGGCTGCGAGTTTTAGAAACAGCGCCCGGTCGAGTCCGCGATGCGTCTGATGGTCGACGTCCTCGACGCTGGCGGAATGGCGCAGCTTGGCGACCCTGGCCCGTGTTTCAAACTGCTTCTGCCGGCGCAGCGTCAGTTCGTATTCGAGCAGCAGTCCGAGCCATTCGGTGTGATCGAGGCTGCGCGCTTCGGGTTTGTGTTCGAGTTCCCTGAATCCCTTGGCGAGGCCATGAAGACCGAGGGTGTGCAATTGGTCGAGTGTCGGATGAGCGAGCATGACGAGTTCCTCTCAATGGTAGTAGCCGCGACCGCGCAGATTGGCGTGATCGAGAAGCGGGGCGGGATGGCCTTCGGTGGCCACGGCGTCGTCGGGCTTGCGGGCGAGAAGGGCGGCGACGCCCTTGCAGTTGAGGACGCCCAGTTCGAGCGCTCGGGCCGAGACCGCTTCGAGGCGGCCGGTATCGATGCCGCGATAGGAACGCAGAATGCCCAGGCAAGTGCGGAACCCCTGTTCGGGGTGCTGCCGGCTGGCGAGCACGGCGCTGATCAAAGCTTCGGTGTTGGGTCCAATCTTGCCGGCCCAATTGCGGAACCGATCCGGCGTCCACTCGGCGTAACGCCGATGCGAGCTGGGCATGTGGTCAGGGTCCGTGCCGTGCTTGCGGCCCATGTAGCGGCGTTGATGGACTGCGACGCGCTGGCCGCGATGGAATGCCTCGACGGTGCGCGCGGTGGCGCGGACCTCGACCTCGGCCCGGATGAGCGTGTGCGGAACGGAGTAGAGGAAGTCATGGACCTCGATGTGATAATCGAGATTGACCCTTGCGCGCCGCCATTCCGCGAACTCCCAATCCTCGGCCGGCAAGCCGTTGAGGGCGGCACGCTCGATCTTCTCGAACAGCTCGCGCCGACTCAGGCCGAGATGGCGCATGGTGCGCTCGTTCATGCGCTGCATGACCAGTCCGATGGCCTCGTTGCACTCGGCGAGCGAGAAGAACGTCAGCGCGCGCAATCGTCCGAGGATATAGGTCTGCGCGAATCTGACGCCGGCTTCGACCTTGGCCTTGTCCCTCGGCTTTCCCGGCCGCGCCGGCAGGATTCCCACTGAATAATGCGCCGCCATCGCGCCATAGGTTCGGTTGATCTCCGGATCGTAGAAAGAGGCCTTGTTGACCCCGCTCTTCAGGTTGTCGGGGACCAGCAGCTTCGGCGCGCCGCCGAAGAAGCGAAACATGCGCACATGCGCGCCGGTCCAATCCGCCAATTGCTGCGTCCAGGTCGCCTCGGCATAGGTGAGGTTCGAGGCGCCGAGCACGCCGACGAATATCTCAGCCTCATGGATTTCCCCCGTCTCAGGATCGACAATCGCAATCCGTTTGCCCGAGTAGTCCACGAACGCCTTCTCTCCAGCGACATGATGCTGGCGCATCACCGGGCTGAGCCGTCGCTCGAAGCCGCGAAGCAGATCGCAGAACCGGCTGTAGCCGTAGCCCTCTTGGGTGATCTCCCGATATTCCTCCCAGAGGATCATCATCGTGACCCCAGGCCGCTTCAGCTCGCGCGCCAGAGCCGCCCAATCCGGCTCGGTCCGCCGCCGCTGGCCAGTCTCGACTCCCGCGCGCCCGAACAGCCGCAGCTCCAGAGCCTCGTCGGTCACGTCCTCCGTCAGCGGCCAGTTCAACCCTGCCGCCGCCGCCCGTTTCAGATTGTCCTGGATCGTCGAGTGCGCCACGCCCAGACGTCGCCCGATCTCGCGCGCGCTCACCCCACCGTGGTGCAGCCGCAAAAGTGTTCGCAATTGTCGCATGCTCAGTTCCCGCTTCGCCGACATCCCCATCTCCTCGTCGACCATCGACGGGCGAGGACTGCCTCGGTTGCTGATTCGCGGGGAGCAAACGGCCCGAGCCTTCAACAGCTCAGGTGGCCGGCTTCATTTCGGAATGGTGGCCGGCTTCAAATCGGAACGGTGGCCGGCATCAAATCGGAATCGGTGGCCGGAATGCGTCGGAATTCGCATCAAAGCGGCAGCCGCTTCTTTGGTGATACTGAGAATCGCGGTCGATCGCTTTGTTTTAACAAGGACCGTTTAGGGCCGATTTGGGCGAGCGAGCCAAGCTCGCGGTGAGGCAGGCAATACCGTTACATCTGCCCTCTG
>JBATYB010000417.1:0-6398 GCA_049673825.1 Methylocella sp.
TCGGGCTCCCGGCGCGGTATTTGATCATATAGAGCCAGATGAGACCAAAGACGAGCGCGAGAATCGCGCAGGAAACTAGGAGCAGCGCCAGGATCAGATAATCGATTTCCGCCGCGTCAATTGTCGCCTCTGGGAGCCAGAACCTCATGCGCGCCCCTTTTCCCGGCGAAACGCAAGGAACAACGTGCCCCCGACGGTCAGCACCGTGATCGCCGCGGCCAAGCGCAACAGCTTCATGATGGCAAGCGTGTAGCGACCCGTCACCGGATTGTAGTCGTAGCACAGCAACAGCACCGGCAGCGCCGCAGCCGCAATGCTTCCCGATGCGGCCCGGGTCACGCCGAGCCGCACGTCGGCGGGCCGGTAGCCGACGCCAAGAAGATAGCTCGACACGGCGCCCGTGGGCGTGGCGAAGACGATCCCGACGGGATGCGCGAATTGTTTCAGCTCCGGATCGAAGCGCTCGTGAAAACCAACTGCGTTAGCGACGGCCTGCACGGCGTCGAACGTCCCGGTCAGGAAATGCCAATTCTGCGCGGCGCCCGGCGCCGGATAGCGCTGCAAATCTTCCGCCTTGGCCGCGGCGGCGTCAGCGCGGGTCTCCGACGGATCGATGCTCAAGGCGGCCAACGCGTAATCGCGGCCCGCCGTCATTCCGGACGCGCGGAGCGCCGCGAACAAGTCGCCGCGAACGACGCTGCAAAGATTGGGGCAACGGAAGTACCCAAGTGCAAGGACCAACGGCTTTCCTTCAAAAAGATCGTCCAGCCGTACCATGCGGCCGGTGTCGTCGCGGAACATGTCTTGGATGGGGATTTGGGCGCCCGGCTTTTGCTCGTAGGCAATGCCGCTGAGATCCGGCGCCGGCGCCGCAACCGCGAACGGCGGCGCCACGAGCAGAAGAAGAAGCAGAACGAGAACGCGCAGCCGCATGGGCTTCCTCCGTCGATGCTGGCGAGCTTGGAACCGTCTCCTGCGCTTCATGGGGCTGCTCGGCGGGCGCGGGCGAAGCAGGAGCATTCGCGCGCGCGACGGGCGGCACCGCCGCCCCGGGCCAGCCGGGAATATTTTCCTCGGCGATTTTGCGCATCGCATCGGCTATGGGGATGTGCGCAAAGCGATGCGCCTTGTCGACCCAACCCGCGCCGTTGAGCTGTCGCATTTCCTCGTCGCGGAACCGCGCCATGTCCGCGGCTGGATTGACTTGAAGCCGGGGCTCCGGATAGCGCGGCAAGGGCAAGCGCAAGGTGCGGTCGGTGGTCGCTCCCGGGTAAAGCCACTGAACGATCAACCCCGCAATAAACACCGACGCCAGCACTAGCGCCACGCCGGACCAGATGAAGCGGCGGTCGACATCGGCCGGCTCATGTCGCGCGGGCTCAAGGAATTTCTCAGACATGGCGTCGCACCCCCTCTGGAAAGCCCGGCAACGGCGGCGCACGTAGCGCCAGCGCTGCCGCTATTCCAATCAGGCCGAGCATCGCCAACACATCGACCAGACCGAAGTTGCGCCCGGACGCCGGCACCACGAGCCACCAGCCGCGGACGACCGCGCTCAGTATCAGCAGTGCGGTGACGCAAGCGATTCCCCGCGGCGAACCTTGCAGCCGCGGCGACAGCAGAGCGAAGAAGGGCAGCACGAAATGGGACCCCGCCTCCAAGGCGGCGGCGATGCCCCATCCGCCTCTGAAGCGGACGATGTACCATGGCGCCTCGTTCGGCAGATCGGACTGCCAGACGATCAGCATCTGCATGAAGTCGAGATATGCCCATAAAATGAGGAGCCCGAGCAGAAGTTGCCCCAGGCTGCGCAGGGTGTCGCCATCCGGCGGCGGTCCAGCAACGGCGGCGAACATGGATACCGACAGCGCTAGGAGCCCCATTTCGGCGATCGCGATCAAACCGTAGGCGCTGGACGCAAATTGCGGATCGAGCGACATGGTCGTGTCGATCGCCGCAAAGGTGACGGTAATCGCCAGAAGGATCAGCCCGGCGGGCGCGAGCCGCGCGAGCCTTGCGTCCGGGATGTCCTGCCGAAGCGCCCGCAGGATCAGCGCGGCTAGCCCGAGCCACACGATCAGGTAGACGGCTCCTCGCCCGAGGAAGAACGGCAGGTTCAGGTAAAACCGGTTGCCGAGATGCGCCGCCACGTCCGGGCGTGCCCAGGGATAGAGCGTGCGCAACACGATCAACAAAGGGATCACAGCCGGCGGCAGCAGCAACAGCGTACGCGTGCCCGCCACCAGCTGCGGCCGGATCGCGTGCCCCCAACGTCCGCCGGTCAAGGCGTGGATCAGCAGAAGCCCCATGCAGCCGACCGGCCAACCGAGCCAGGCGGTCAACGCCGCCAGCCAGGCGTGCGGGAATGCGGCCGGCGCAATCAGCCATCCAATCGCCGCGCCAAGGAGGCCGGTAACTCCCGCCATCCAGGCCGCGCGCTCCGCTTGGTGCCGGGTCATTGCAGCGCTCCCCGCTGATCCGCCGCGACATCCGCGACGGCGGCGTGCTGGCTACGCTGCAAGGCGCGGATATAGGCCGCGATCGCCCAGCGATCCTCCGGCTGGACGCGGTCGGCAAAGGAATACATCGCGCCGTACCCGTTCGTGATCACGTCGTAGAAATGCTGCACTGGCGCCTCGCGCAAACGATCGGTGTGATAGGAGGGCGGCGGCGGGAAACCACGCTGCACGATCATGCCGTGTCCGTCCCCGAGCTCCGAGTGGCAGGGGGTGCAGTAGATCCGGAAACGCTCTTGTCCGCGCTCGATGAGCGCGAGCGTCACCGGTGGCGGCCTCGTCGGCTTAGCATCAAACTCCACGGTGCCAGACGGTATTTGCGCGGGCCCGACGAGCGGCGAATAGACCTTCTGTTTGGGCTGCACGCTCATGTCGTCGCAGCCGCCGAGCGCCACCGGCACCGCGAGCAGAAGGAACGCGCGCCTCATATCGGCATCTCCTCGATCAGCCGGGGATCGAGGCCGTCCAATATTTGGCGGGCAAGTTCGATTTGCCGCGCGTCGCCGGGGCGGATCGCGACGACCCACCCATCGCGCATAGCTTGGCGCATGGACCGGCACTCGTCGATCGGATCATAGAGACTGGGCATGCCGGCGGCGATCAAATAGCCGATAACTCCGGCGAAAATGGCGAACAGCACGCCGATGTCAAACGCGATCGTCACGAAAGCCGGCCAGGAAAATTCCGGACGGCCGCCGATGTCGAGAGGATAACCGATCGTATTCGCATAAACTTCCATCCCGAAGCCGGCCGCGGCGCCAAACAAGCCCGCGATTAGGATAACTCGCGGCACAACCGAGCCCTCATCGTCGTCGAGACGCTTCGGCGTGTACGTTTGCAGTCCGCCGACACGCCCGGCGCGCAAGCGCTCCATTGCGTCGCGCAAGGCCGTCTCGGTTTCAAAAGAAGCCACGATGACGCCGTTCATCGGCTCTCTCCCTCGCGTGGGCGGCGCTGGAGCAGCGCACGGATCTCGAACATCGAAATCACTGGCAGAAAGCGCACGCACAGGAGGATTCCGGAGGCGAAGAAGCCGACCGTGCCGAAAAGTGTCGCCCAGTCCCAAAAAGTGGCGTGGAAATCGCCCCACGCGGACGGCAGGTGCGTGCGGCGCAGACTCATCACCACGATGTTGTAGCGTTCGCACCACATGCCGACGATCACGCCGAAGCAGACCAACATGATCAGCGTCTGGTTCAGGCGCAATCGGCTAAACCACATGAGCTGCGGAAGGGCGATGTTGAACAGGATAGTTGCCCAATAGACGGCGGCGTAGGACCCGCTGATCTTGTCGATGAACTGCAATCGCTCGGCATTGTCCGCGCCGTAGAAGATCGTGAACGCATCCATCATGTAGGCGTAAGCAAGACAGAGGCTGCTCACCAACAACATTTTGCACAAGATATCGAAGTGCCGTCCGGTGATGAAGTCTTCCAAGCTCAACAGGCGGCGCAGCGGGATCACCAGCAGCAACACCATGGCGAACCCCGACAGCAATGCGCCGAAGACAAAGAACGGCGGGAACTCGGTGGAATGCCATCCGACGGTGGCGGCGCCGGCGAAATCCAACCCGACGATGCTGTGCACGGACACGACCAGCGGCGCCATGATCGCCGCCAGGACGCCATAGGTCGCATGATAATGCCGCCATTGGCGGTCCGAGCCGCGGAACCCCAGAGCCATCAGGCCGTAGAGGATCTGCTTGCGGCGCGTTGCCGCGCGATCGCGCATCGTCCCGAGATCGGGGATGAGGCCGAAGTACCAAAACAGGATGGAAGAAATGACATAAGTGAGAATTGCAAAAAAATCCCAAAGCAACGGGCTTCGAAACTGTGGCCATAAAGTCATCGTATTGGGAAAAGGAAACAGCCAATAGAATAACCATGGCCGGCCCAGGTGGAGGATCGGATAGATCCCCGCGCAGGCGGCCGCGAACACCGTCATCGTCTCGGCGACGCGGTTGAGGGAGTTGCGCCATTCCACCTTCGTCAGATAGAACAGCGCCGAGATGAACGTTCCTCCGGACGCGATCGCGATCCACCAGACATAGTTGATGATCGCGAACCCCCAAACCACCGGCCAGTCTATGCCCCAAATGCCGACGCCGGCGTAGAACAGCCAGACGATTGCGGCGACCAGCACGCCGGTGAGGACCAAGCCCGGGATCATCGCGATCCACCACCACAAAAAGGCCCGCTCGCGCAGTGCGATCGCGCATATCTGGTCGGTCATCGAACCGATGGTGGGACCCGGCAGCACGACTGGGTCGCGCGCAAGCGGCGGGCGCGAACCGCCGATGGGACTCTCTTGATGCAGTGCGTGTGAGGCCGGAATGTCGGTCATCCGCCGCTGCCCTCATTGGGCGGTTTCGGGTTGCGGATGCGCGCCTCGTAGGTGACGCGGGGACGCGTGTTCTGGTTCGCCAGCAGCGCATAATCGAGCGGGCTCTGTTTGCGTTTGGCGACCTCGCTGTGGGGGTCCGCCATATTGCCGAAGGTAAAGGCCTGCGTCGGGCAAGCGGCCTGGCATGCCGTCCGCACTTCGCCGACCGGCCGGTTCTCTCGATCGGCCACAATTCTGGCTTCGGCAATGCGCTGCAGGCAAAAACTGCATTTCTCCATCACCCCGCGCCCGCGCACGGTGACATCGGGATTGCGCGCCTCGGGCGGTCTTTGCTCCTCGCTTGAAAACGCGAGATAGTTGAATCGGCGCACCTTGTAGGGGCAATTGTTGGAGCAGAACCGCGTCCCAATGCAGCGGTTGTACACCATCACGTTGAGGCCCTCCGAATCGTGCAGGGTCGCCCCAACGGGACAGACTGTTTCGCAGGGCGCCTCCTCGCAGTGCATGCACAGCACCGGCTGAAAGTAGCTATCGGGCGCGGTGGGGCTTCCCTCGTAATAGCGGTCGATGCGCAGCCAGTGCATCTCTCGCTCGCGAATCACCTGCTCTTTGCCGACGACGGGAATATTGTTCTCGGCCTGGCAGGCGACAACGCAAGCATTGCAACCGATGCAGGCGTTCAGGTCCACACTCATCGCCCAGGCGGCAGGTCCTTCGGGCTTCCAGCGATACAAGTGCGGCTCCGGCTTGCCGGCGGCGAGAAACCGCGGGTCCTTGCTAAACGCGGCAAGTGTTGCGTGCCTGACATATTCTCCCGTCTCGTCGAAGATCAGATTATGGTGGTCGGTGCAGGCCAAATCCATGTGGCCGGGCGCCTTCTGCAGCGATGGCGCGCTTGCGCGGCCAGTCAGCGGATAAAAATCGAACCCGGCGCCAGTTGCGACGGTCCCGGCATGCCGCTCGCCAAAACCAAGAAGCGCCACGACGCAATCCGCCGCTTGGCCGGGCATGATCCAGGCGGGAGCCGTCACGCTCGCGTCGCCCAGGGAGAGTCGGATCATGTCGCCGTTACGGAGCTTCAGCTGCCGTGCTCGCTCCGGAGCGATCAGCAGCGGATTGTCCCAGGTCAGTTTCGTCAGGGGCCGCGGCAGCTCCTGCAGCCAGGCGTTGTTGGCGTGGCGTCCGTCCCATAAATGCGGGTCCGGCCGGAACAGGATCGTCAGCGGATGGTTGGCGGGCTCGGGCGGCGTCCGCCGTCCGGCATCCGGGCGCAAGGTTACATCGGCCTTCCGGCTGGCCGTGCCAGGAACGACGCCGCTGGCCAGTGCGTCCGTCCAGCCTTGCCCGAAATCCTTTCCCATCCGGGTTTTCCATGTCGCCTGCACGGTCTCGAGCGTGGCGGATGGAGCAGGCTCCGTGAAAAGCGCCAGCATCGTATGCATGCCGATGCCGTTATAAAGCGGTAGCGCCTGCGGCTGCAGGATTGTCGCCGTGCCGTCAAAGGCCTTCGCATCGCTCCAGGTCTCCCATGGGTGCGCC
>JBATYB010000418.1:0-3508 GCA_049673825.1 Methylocella sp.
GGATTTCCGTTGCGCGGCGCGCCGGAATGGTCGCGGTTTTGGGGGGCTCATACCAGATCTTCGAAAGCTTGACCCGCGAGGGCTGCTCGGATTGCTCTCGCTCGTCACGGTCTGGGCAGCCGATGCCCACGCCGCCGCCGGCCTTCGCACGGGATTCGCGCCTTGGGCCAAAAGCTCGAGCCGTCCCGCGGCCGCGCGTCGTCGCGATCCCAGACGGCTTTTTTTGCCTGGACCCGCGGACGCGCTCTGTTAAGGCGCCTGAAATGCGCATGGCCGAGCCGAAGACAGCGGTGATTTAACGCATTTTTTTCGCCCCTCGGCGGCCGCTTTGCTTGAAAATGCTTTCTCGGTGGCCTTGAGCCGGCGAGCAAAAGTGGAGTAATAGGTTTCTTGCAACCCTAAAACCGCGTTCGCGGAGGTTTAGGGACGCCCGGCGGTTCGTTGGGCGCCGCATCGGTGTTGTAATCGCGAAGGTTCTCAACGGATCAAGGCGGGCTTTATGAAGCTGACGGCACTCACTGTCGCGTTGTCTCTTGCTCTCGCGGGAACGGCGCCGCTTCGGGCGGAAACCTCTCCCGCCAATCCCAAACCCGCCAAGCCAGCGGCAGCGCCGGCAAATCCCGCGCGGACCAAACCTTTCGTTCCAATGGATCCCCTAGCCGCCATCCAAAAGGCCAATGCTTATTTTAACGCCGCCACCTACATGACCGGCGATTTCGTCCAGATCGGTCCGGACGGCAAACGCTCGGAAGGCAAGATCTTTGTCCAGCGGCCCGGGAAATTGCGGTTTGAATATGCCCCGCCCGCGACGCTCGAGATCGTCGCCGACGGCCTCTCGGTGGCCGTGCATGATCGCAAGACGGCCACCAAGGATATTTATTTCATCAGCCAAACGCCGTTGAAATTTTTGCTCAAGGATCAGGTCGATCTCAGCCGCGACGTCAAAGTTATCGACGTGAAGAGCGAGCCCGGCGCGGTCACGATTCTCGTCGAAGACAAGGCGACCTTTGGCGGAACCTCGCAAATCAAGCTGGTTTTCGACCCGGTGAAGTTCACGCTCAAACAGTGGCAAGTTACCGACCCGCAAGTCTATCAGACGCTTGTTTCGCTTTTCAATATCGATTTGTCGAAGAAGCCCGACCCAAATTTGTTCCAGATCACCCAGGAAAGATTATCGAACACAAATAATTGACAATGTCCCCCCGCGCCGGCTGCCTGCCGCGCGGTCTTTTCAGGAATCAGTCTTGTTTCAACGGGATAGCAAAACGTTCCAATATTCATGAAAGGCCCAGTCGACCCCCGGAAAAAGTCAGCTGGAGCTGGCGGGCCGCTTGAAAGAATGACGCGCCGGGTTATCTTAGGGGCATGTGAGCGACGCAACCCATCAGGCGTACCCCCCCGTTCCGCCTGGGTTAAAATTGCCGGACCCCTCCCGGTAAATGTCTCGCTCCTAGGGGCGTCTGGTCATCGGCCGGGCGCCCCTTTTTTGTTTGACGCAGGCCGCCTCTGACCGGGGTTAAACTGCCGCTTATTACCCAACGCGTCAGCGCCGCAAAAATTGTTGGCTCGTTTCCGTTCCGGCCGTGCCATCGCCGCTTATTGTTCATGCGCCGTTCAGTGACGAACCACGACACTCACTGCAGACGCGACGAATTTTTCCCACCATCGTCCGAGGTTCTGATGGCTCGCATGGCGCGCGCGTGCGTTCTCCTGTGCTATTTTCCGCTCGTGGGCTGCGCCACTGCCCCCGGGCCTTCCATCGGATATTATCAGGGGGATGCTTCGCCCCCATATTATCAGGGGGGTGCTTCACCCCCACCCGAATATAATCCGCTCCCGCAGGAGTCCAATTCTCCTTATAGCGCCTACTACAGTGGCCAGTATTGGTACTGGCATCAGTATCGGCATGATCACGACCACGACCATTGCCACGACCATGGCCACGACCACGACCATTGCCACGACCACCACCATGGCCACGACCACGATCATGGATCGGGCTTGGGGGAATGGAGGCATGTGCCGGCCGGGAGCCGCCCTTTTTACCCGCCGCCGTCCAGCTCTTCCCGCCCTGCACCCGCGTCTTCTGGTTTCGGGTCTTCTTCGGGCGGCTTTGGCTTCGGTCATACGACTTCCTCACCACCAGTTTCCACTTCCTCGCCTTCGTCTTACGGTTCGTCCTCCTCTTCCCATTCGTCCGAGGCGCCGGCAGCCACCCATTCGGCGCCGTCACCATCTCCGACGAGCAGCGGGTCCCATTGCTCGGATCCAAGGAAGCAACCTCCGTGCTGAAGAGTACGCAAGGGCCGGTCGCGTTCGCTGCAACACGTCCGTGATCGCACAAGCAGCCCTGGAATGCGGACGCGACGGCGCGCGATGCCCGCTTCGAAAAGAGGGCATGGCCAATTTTTTGTTCGCGGTCGCGGTGCAAACTTTCGGAATTGCGCTTGCGGCGGGGCTTTGCGCGTGGTCAATCGGACGCGTCGCGAGTCTGCGGAGTCTTGCGTGCGTCTCACCCTTGCCACCTGGAACATCAACTCGGTGCGTTTGCGGATCGATCTCGTGGCCCGCTTTTTGACTGAGCAGGCGCCGCACGTTCTCTGCCTGCAGGAGACGAAGTGCCGGGACAGCGAGTTTCCCTTGGCTGCTTTTCATAAGCTCGGCTACCCATATGCCGCGATCAACGGCCAAAAAGGCTACCATGGAGTCGCGGTTGCCTCGAAACTTCCGCTGACAATGATCGGCCGGCGCTCGTTTTGCGATAAAGGGGATGCCCGTCATATCGCCGTGACGCTGACACCCGCCGGCGCGCGCGGCCGCGCGATCGCCTTGCATAATTTCTATGTGCCCTCCGGCGGCGACGAGCCCGACCCGGCCGTCAATCCGAAATTCGCGCACAAGCTCGCGTTCCTGGATGAGATGGCGGAGTGGATGACCACGGAACGGATCGCCGGGTCCGCCACGATCATCGCCGGCGACCTCAATATCGCGCCGCTCGAAACCGACGTCTGGAATCATAAGGCCCTGCTGCGGGTCGTCAGTCACACGCCGGTCGAGGTCGAAAAGCTCAGTCTGGTTCGCGCGGCGGGGCCATGGGTCGATGCGCTTCGCCATTTCGTGCCGCCGGAGGAAAAACTCTATACGTGGTGGAGCTATCGCGCGCGCGATTGGGAAAAGTCCGATAGAGGGCGGCGGCTCGACCATGTTTGGGTAAGTCAGAGCCTCAAGCCGCGCCTCCATGGCGCGCGCGTCTTACGCGAGAGCCGGGGCTGGGAGCGGCCTTCCGATCATGTGCCGGTGTTGGTCCATTTCCAACTGTAAGCAAAGCGGCGGCAATTTTGCCGCGCCCAGACGCCCTTCAAGGGGAGCAGGCTTCATGTCCGATTTTGCGCGCCAATCGCCCCAAAATGTTTCAGGTGAAACGTTTTGGTGCGATTGGCGGTTTGGGCGAACGCACGCGCACGAGGCGGGGCGAGGCGCGACGCGGGGATTTGGAGCAATCGGCGGC
>JBATYB010000419.1:0-2188 GCA_049673825.1 Methylocella sp.
GGATCAGGTCGTTGCGGGTCATGGGCTCTTGGGGCTGGCGAAGCAGGAGCGACACCGCGATAAAGCACGCGACCCAAACAAGAACGCTGATTCCGAACGTGTCCAAGATCGCGTTCTCGATCGTGCCCTTGTCGATCTGCCAAGCGATCGCCGCGAAAATTCCGTTGCAAAATCCCAGGATGAACAGACCGGCAAAAAACTCGCCGCGGCGAACCGCCTGCCCGATGTTCGAGAAAAACTGGGCCGCGACCGCGCCGCCCGCATTCGAGGCATCAACGCGTCCCGCGGCATCTTTCAGCGCGTCAACCACGCGGCGGTCCCTCGATCGCGGGCGACCGAGGGTCGCGCGCGATCGTTCCTGGAATTGGCGAGGCTAGTCGCCGGGGTTTTGCTTGCGCCAACGGCGAACCGCGTAATATCCGCCGGCGAGCACGAGAAAGCCAAGACCCGCGCCCGCGATCGGGCCGGGAACAGCAGTGCCGGGTTGATCAATTAATCTTTCAGGACCCCCGGCAAGAGCGGGGGATGCGGCCACCGCGGCAAGGAGCGTTGCCGCGAGGAGAGTCCTTGTTTGGAGACGCATGAATGTTTACCCTATATTCGAGGAACGGCCAGTGCGAAGGTTACGCCTGTCACCAACCATAAGTCAGCATTGCATAATCGTGCTTCCAAATCAATTCGTTCGTCAATACACACCGAATCCGGTCGAGCGCTCCCCCAATTGGCGGAAGCGCGCGACATGAAAAGCAAAGCGGCCAGACGCACGGATGGTCATCATCGAGGAACAATATCCGTCGCCGAATTTCGCGGCGAAGTTCCGGGGAAGCCGGTATCTCTCGCCCGCGCGGCGGCTCCCCGGTCACGCGCGCCAATCGTTCCTGGAAATGGCGAGGCTAGTCGCCGGGGTTTTGCTTGCGCCGACGGCGAACCACGTAATATCCGCCGGCGAGCACGAGATAGCCAAGACCCGCGCCCGCGATCGGGCCGGGAACAGCAGTGCCGCCCGGCGGATCACCGCCGCCGCCGGAACCACCATTGCCGCTGCCGGGATCGCCCCCGAGCCACCCCAAAGAACCCATGCCAAGAGCGGGGGATGCGGCCAACCCGGCGAGGAGCGCGGTCGCGAGGAGAGTCCTTAACTGGAAACGCATGAATGTTCTCCGCATCTGTCACCACCCCATAAGCTCGTCATTGCATAAACTCGCTTTCAGATCAACCTGCCTGTCAATATACGCTTCATACGCTTCATGCGGTCGAGCGCTTCCCCCATTTGGGTGAACGATCGATACAAAACGGCAAAGCGGCCCGGTTGCCGTCTCGGGAACACGCGCACGGCTCCGGCAGGTTTCAACGCCGTCCCCTGAGCGTCGCGCGTCTCCTCCATGCCGACCGGCGCATAGCCAAAATCGCCATGCCGGACGGGGAGCAACGCGCCTAACTTTTGCAAGTCTCTTTTGCATAGCGCAAGCCCTTGAAAAGCTACGGGCGCGGATCTTATGCAAAAGTCCTAATTTCGCCCAAAGGTCCGGCGCGATAGTCTGATCCTGGCGCGGCGCGGACGTCATTCGAACTGACCACAGCCGGGCGCCGCGCGCGCTAATCCGGGAGGCCCCAGTAAGCAAATAGGATCCGCGCCAAAAGAAAGAGGGAGGCAAAGGCCAGCAAAACAACAACCAACGAACGGGCCTGCTCGCCGGACCGCTCGGGAAAGTTCCTTTTGAAGCTGTCCCAATACCGGCGCCACCAAGACGAATTTGGCGGCGGATGATGAAGTTGCAAAGGCGACATGAAAAGTTCTCCGCTCACCGCCGGTCCGTAAAACCGCCCGTGAAGCCGGCCGGCGGGGGCCCAGCCTCCTCACAGCTTGCCAAGCCAGCGCACAACGCTATCTTCGAGCATCTCGAATGTTGCTCCATAACGGGCGACGAACATGAAAGCGGCCGCCAACACAATCCCAACCGCGACCATTGTCCCGCCTATCAACAAAACCCGGTCCATCGTCATTCCTCCTCATTGTCGTGTTCATCCTCTTAATGATTATAGACGAGCCGGCCCAACCGCGCGGCAAACTAGCACTTCATCCGGGGAATGCGCGTCAAAAGTCTGTTTCAAGAGTTTCGCCCGTCATCCTGGGGCGGGTTCGATGAGCCCGTCTCGAAAGACGAGAGCCCGGGGTTCCGGTCTAGCC
>JBATYB010000420.1:0-7435 GCA_049673825.1 Methylocella sp.
AAACCGTAGAGTTTCGCTCGCAACTCCCTTCGCGTTGTACTTTCCTTCACACCTAAAAGCTGAAGGACTACATCGTCGAGGTTTTGCCTGTCTTCTTGGTCTAGCTCGCTGCTACCATCGAGATCGTCGAGTTTATCGACTTGCCCCTTTTGCAGCAGCGCAGCTCGTCGCAAGCGCCGCTCCGAAAGAAAACCGAGTACCTGTCGTTCATTGAGCTTGGCCATGGCATCTTTGAGGTTCGACCGAAGCGTCTTGTCTGCCCACGTCCAATCCGGCACGGGCATCATGTTCACGTCGATGATTTCCGTTTTCAGATTGCTCTCGACGCCAACAGGGCGCCCATACAGATGCTTCGCCAGGACCACGATGGAAGAATTGAGCACCGCAGCAGCCAATCTAGGGTCTGCGTCGGTTGCAACGGTGTAGAGATTGCAATTGGCCGCAAAACCTTGGGGATTTAGGGGAGCGCAATGTCGGTATTGATGCGATTTCGCCCAGAGCAGCCGAGCCTTGCGGGCATTGGTGAGGTCATACCAGGGTCTAGCACGAGCCCGCGCAGCGACAGTCGAACCCTTGTGGATGCCGAGTTTCTCGCCGCGCCGAATGTAGGCTTCGATGTGGGTGCCTGCAAGGCGCGTAAAGGGTTCTCCAACCATGAGAACAAGATGTTCGCAATTCTCACGCAACACTTCAAAGCTGTCGATATGCATGAGGCTATGAACGACCGGCTCAAGATATTTGGCTTCAATCGGCCACCGTTCGCCATCGTGCGTTTCGATGATCTTGACATGACCGGCTACTATATCCGCGCGGGCAACGACGCTTCCGGTGCCCAACACAAGCGGATCGCCAAACTTGGTCAATGCATCATCTGTCACGTCGTCAACATAGAAGAATTTGTCAGCGCCGGTCTTTACGCCGAACCGAACTTCAGCAAGTTCCCCTAGCGGTCTCCAGCGGTCGCCACCGATCTTCTTTAGTTCGCCCCAAAGGTTAGGAGCACGCAAATGGATACCCCATTTCGCGCCTGCGTAGACACGCTCCCCTCGAAGCAGCACGCCGTTAGCAATTCCCTGTTCCAAAAGTTCACGTTGCGGCAGGCAGCGGATGCGATAGCCATCAGTCGTCACATCCGTTTCGGTGGACATTATGAGGTCGCGTAACCTGTCAGCTTCGACGATGAACCCGGCAGACGTGCCATCGGAGGCAAGGATTTCCTCTACTGGACGGCGCATCTCGACAAACCGCACGATGTTATCGAGCCGCTTCTGGTCGTCTGTTTCGAGTTGCGCCAACGTTGCGGCAGTCTGCACGCGCGCGCCAACAAACCAAGGTTCAATCCGGCTTTCTATGATCGCGGCAATCCGGAAGCGATTAAGCAAGAAATGCTGAAGCGGGAACCCGTATTCCACGTCAAACCACTGACTGGATGTAAGGAAGCCCAACCAACCGGCGGGTTTCAGGAAACTGAGGGCATGTCCCCAGAAGAAAATGTGAAGATCGGAACGGCCACTGGCCTCGAGCTTGGCTTCTTTTTTTACGAGATTTCGATATGCTTCTTTTGCGTCGGCGGGAATTTGCTCCTGGCGCACATAAGGTGGATTGCCGATTACTGCATCGAAGCGCGGCACGGCAACGCTGATGGGTCTGCCATCGGTGCTAGGTAGCGGCATAAAGGGCTTGTCAGACTTCACGTCGAAAAAATCTGATGCGAGAACGCGGGGATAGTTCTGGGCTTCGATAAGGTCTCGGGCAGCAAGGTTGATAGTCGATAGGTGTGTCGCGAACCGCGACACATCAACCCCATAGATACCCTGCAATAGACGCGGATGACCAAGGCGTGGTGCGAGAAAGGATTTTCGTGCATAGGCGCGAACAAGAAATGTTCCGCCCCCGCATCCGGGATCCATCACCTCATCTTTACCCCTACGGATACAGAAAGAGTTGATGATGTCTACGACTTCGGGACGGGTGTAATATTGTCCATATTTGTGGCGTTCTTCTGGCCCAATAAGCATCTCAAATATCTGCCCGATGACATCGTATTCGAGTTTGGAAAAATCGAACAGGTGGACGTGCTCCGTTAGCCGCCGCCAGCTATCCACAACAGCATCATCATAGAAGGGAAGCCGATCGCCAACGTCCGCTGGGTCAATACCGAAGACGGTTTCGTAGTCGCCTGTGATTTCCCGCGCTTCATCAAAATTGGCGCGAAAAGACTCAAACAGTGTCTCGCCATCTCTGACGTGCTTTTCGACCCTTAATTGCGGGAGCCTTGCAAATCGCTTGCGTAACGCCTCGTAAAAAATAAGCCGAGTTATAGCCGTGTAGTTTGTAAACTTGGCCGCGCGAAGAAGCAATTCCTCTTCGTCGCCCCCCAATGACCAGCCTTGCCGGTCACGCATCCACGCTTCGAGCCGAACCCGTTCTGCGGACCGCGCAAAGCGTCCTTCCAATTCCAGTTTGGTCAACAGGACAGGGCGTTCGAGAAAGCTTTCCAAAGAGTGAATGAAATAGATGTCGGGAGCGCGCACTTCGACGCCACGTTCACCCCGTAGTGTTCGTGCAAAGAGGACAGCAAATTTCTCGACCCCATTTCGAAGCGCATCCAGAACCTTCGGATCGTCAAGGTCCGATGACCGCTGAACCTTGGCCATTGGAAAGCGTTCGACAGATCGCTCGGTGCCAAGAGCACCGACGCCGTCCAGTTGCCAAAGAAGCAACTCATTGACGTTCCAGGTGAAGAACCACCTCACCCCCGCTCTTTGAGCCTTCTCCCTTGCATCGTCGACAACCGCCTCGATGTAGGGGGAATACCCATCATGTGCCCAAGGAAGCTTCACTTCGCCCGTGAGACAAGGGATGCCTTTTTGGTCGTAAAGTGTGATGTCGCGGCGCTTACGGCTGCCGTCCGCCAATGTCTCGATAAATGCCTTGCCGATCGGAAATGTCGGACCATTTGTTGCCACGACCGCGTTTATCCACCCGGCGGCCCGACTAGTGAAATCGACCTCATGGATTGTGGGGGACATAGGCTTCCAGCGCGGTTCGTGATTGTAAAGCTTGCCGATATTGGGCGCCCAATTCATTGGAGCGCGCCGCCAAAACTTAGCCACGCCCCTCGCCCGCTTCCCACAGCGCCTCGAGACCCACGCGATAGGTTGGAAAGGTGAGCTTTACGCCTAGCTCGTCTTTCAGCTTGCGGTTCGACACCCGTTTGTTCTCGGCATAAAAACTCCGCGCCAAAGGACTCAGATCGGCGGCTTCGACGTCCTGCTCAGGCGGCGGCTCGATTCCCATGAGCATCGCGGCGTATGTGATGACATCTTGCGGCGGCGCCGGCGCGTCGTCGCCTACATTGAAGACACCGCCCGGGCCATTGTAGGCCAAGGCGGCACCGATCGCGCGCGCGATGTCCTCGACATGGACACGATTGAAGACCTGGCCCCTCTTCACGACACGCTTCGCGGTGCCCGCCTTGAGATTGAGGAGGACATTGCGGCCGGGGCCGTAAATACCGGCTAGGCGCAGGATGTAGACCTTTTTGTCGCTCTCCTTGCCGATCGCGGCCCAGGATTTCTCGATCTGAAGCCGCGCCAGCGAACGTTCCGAGGAGGGCGCCGGGATTGATGTTTCATCGACCCATTCGCCGCGCGTATCGCCATAGACGCCGATGGTCGAGAGATAGACAATTGTCTGAGGGCGCCGGAGGCCGGCGATGCGGTGGCCAAACCGCGCCAGCACGGGATCGGCCGAGATGCCGGGCGGGACCGAGACGAGGAGTACATCGGCAGAGGCAACCCGTTCCGCGATGGCCGCGTCCTCATGTTCGGGGCCGAACACGAACGTCTCGATGCTTTCGCTCGCCAACTCCTCGGCTTTGGCGGGCGCGCGCACGGTGCCCGCGGTGGCATCGAACGAACTTCCCGAGCGGGCGATGAAATGACGCGCGCAATAGCCAAGCCCGAATGCGAAGAGCTTCATGACGGCCGGCCTTCTTTCAATTCGATCGCTCCCGCGGCCATCGCTCCTGGGGCCGTCGCCGCGCCAGCCACCGCCCACTCAGCTTCCACCATTGCGTCGATCTCACTGGGACGCCAGCGGCATTCGAATTCAGCCAAATCATCCGGCGAGACGAGCCGGCCGAGCGCCCACACCGCCATCGCCCGCACCAGAGCCGACGAGCTTTTCAGTTTCTCCGCGACCGGTCCGGCGAGCGCCGGATCGCCGCTATTACCCGCCGCGATCAAGACATTGCGCGTGAACCGGTGATAACCAATTCGCTTGACCGCGCTTCCCGTGAACAGCGCCCGAAACGCGGCATCGTCAAGGCGAAGCAAATCGGCGATTGGCGGGGCGGAAAGCTCTTCCCGCGCGCAAAGCTTCGTTTCCCGCGCCGTTGCCGCGAATTTGTTCCAGGGACAGACCGCAAGACAATCATCGCAGCCAAAAATGCGATTTCCGATCAGTGGCCGGAACTCGCGGCCGATATGGCCTTTGTGTTCGATCGTGAGATAGGAGATGCAACGACGCGCATCGAGCACGTAGGGACGCGGAAAGGCCTTCGTCGGACAGATGTCGAGACAGGCTTGGCAGGTGCCGCAATGATCCGGCTCTGGCTGGTCGGGCGCGAGCGGCAGATCGGTAAAGATGGAGCCCAAAAACAGCCAGGAGCCGAACTCGCGCGAAACCAGATTGCTGTGCTTGCCGGCCCAGCCGAGACCCGCCGCCTGCGCCAGCGGCTTTTCCATGATCGGCGCGGTATCGACGAAGACCTTGACTCCGGTTCCCTTGGCTTGCGTGACGAGCCACGCGGCGAGCCGCTTGAGCCTTCCCTTGATAAGGTCATGATAATCGCGGCCTCTCGCGTAGACGGAAACATTTCCGGCCGATTTCCGCGCAAGCGCGGCAAGCGGATCGCCGGCCGGGCCATAATTCATGCCAAGCATGATAATGCTCGCGGTCTCGGGCCAGAGTTTGCGCGGATCGGAACGCTGCGCTTGCGTTGCGGCGAGCCAGTCCATGGAGCCCGCCGCGCCGGAGGCAAGCCAGGTGCGGAGTCTTTCCGGCGCATCGGGAATGGCGGAAGGACCGGTGATGCGGCAGGTATCGAAGCCGAGTGCCCGCGCGTGCTCGCGCAACCGCACCTTAAAGTCCGGGCCTAGAAATCGAGATCCGCGTAGATCGGGTTCGGACAGAAGCCCGGCAGCCGGTCCGCGAGCAGCGGGCGGAACGACGGGCGCGATTTTACCCGGGCGTACCAGAGCTTTGCCGTCTCGTTCGCTTCCCATGGCACGTCGCCCAGAAAATCCACGCAGGAGAGATGCGCCGCGGCGGCGAGGTCGGCATGCGAAAGCCGGTCTCCGGCGAGCCAATTCCTGTTGCCCGCCAGGTAACCAATATAGCGCAAATGGGTGCGGATATTGACCCGCGCCGCATGCACGAGATCCATGTCGGGCCCGCCGCCGCCCTGCTCGCGCGGCGTGAACCGCTTATAGACCTTTTCGGTGACGAGCCAATTCGTTACTTCGTGGAAGAATTTTTGACTGAACCAATCGAACAGCCGGCGCACCTCCGCGCGGGAACCCGGGTCCTCGGGCAACAGCCGGTGCCTGCCCAAGGCGAGACCGCGCGTCTCGTCGAAATATTCGGCGATCGGACCGGGGCCCGCGACGACCGTTCCGGATTGTTCAACGAGAACCGGCGTTTGCCCGGCCGGGTCGAGGATGAGGAAATCCCGTCTGCGCTCGAACGCTTTTTCTTCGATGAGTTCGGGCTTAATGGCATATTCGGCCAGGAGCAGGCGGACGAAACGCGAATGCGGGCAGAGGGGATGATGATAAAGCGTGATCATTCGGATTCATGTTCGGGAGAAATCGGAACGATCGGGACGGACAACTGCGGTAGCGAGAGGTGTATGCAAACCGGCATGGCACCGTTCGGGCTATCGAAGGAGAAATCCCAACTTAAGGTAAAAACTTGGTAAACGCCGCGTTTTCGCGGCCGCGTCCAAGCCGATGTGTTGCCCTATCACTCATCGCGGTCAGCGTCTTTCAAAACCGCAGCGGGAGGTGCTGCCACGCGCGGATTAGGTTCGCGCGCGGCGACGGCGAGGTTTTGATTGGCCGGTGAGAGTTTAGAGGGAGTTGGTGGGATTTCGCGGACCAATCTTACCAAAATGTTTCACGTGAAACATTTGGCGATATTATACTTGACATCCCCAGTACCTACATATATGGTTGTGGCATAAGGAGTTTACGCCGTGACCAAGTCCGTTTTTTCTGCCGCTCATTTCAATGACGAAGCCGCCGCTTACGCCTATGTCGAGGCGCGAGTTTGGGCGAAGGGGCGCGTGTGCCCTCATTGCGGTATAATCGAGCGCTCCGCTCTGCTAAGGGGCAAGAGCGGCCGTATCGGCCTTTACAAGTGCTATGCGTGCCGCAAGCCATTTACAGTGAAGATCGGAACCATTTTCGAGGACAGCCACATCGCTATGCGCGATTGGTTGACTGCTATCCATCTCATCTGCTCCAGCAAGAAAGGAATTAGCGCGAACCAGTTGCACCGGACGCTGGGGATCACTCTCAAGAGCGCATGGTTTTTGGGCCATCGCATTCGGGAGGCTATGCGGTCAGGCGACCTTCAACCTATGGGCGGTGTTGGCGGCGTGGTTGAAGCGGATGAAACCTTCATTGGCCGCAAGGATGGAACCGTCAAGCGTCGCGGCCATGGCCACAAGAATGCAGTGCTTTTTCTCATTGATCGCAATAGCAAACAAGTTCGCTCTTTCCATGTCGAAGGAACCAGCGCGGACGATATAGTCCCGATCATCAGGGCCAACGTCGCGAAAGATACCGCGATGATGACCGATGAAGGCGGCCACTATTTCACGCTAGGCGGCCACTTCGCGAGCCATGAGAGCGTCATCCACAAGGCCGATGAATACGTACGCGGAGACGCGCATACAAATACCGTCGAGGGCTTCTACAGCGTTTTCAAGCGCGGCATGAAAGGCGTCTATCAGCATTGCTCCGAAAGGCATTTGCATCGCTATTTTGCCGAGTTCGATTTCCGCTATAACAACCGGGTCAAGCTCGGGATTGACGATTTAGAGCGTACGGGGAAAGTGATAGGTGCCATTATTGCCAAACGACTAACGTATCGCGAGCCGTCGGCTAAGTGGCGGGCCTCAGCCCTGTGAAGAACAAAAGCAGCAGCGTTGCTATTGACATATGAATCAGGCACCTTATGTACGTCGATTCGTGCCAAAGGGTTGCCCGCAATGGTAAACAGGAGTCATGAGTCACAAAAGCTGACATATCGAGTGGAGCTTCCTGGGGGGCAGAGCCGCCTTCGGGAGATGGTGCTGTATATATCTAAACACAGTGCGGACGCCGAGTTCTTTGGCTTGATCAAGCTCAATAAAATTCTATGG
>JBATYB010000421.1:0-6447 GCA_049673825.1 Methylocella sp.
CCGCCCCATGACCGGATATTTCAGCCATCAAAGGCGTGGTCTTACAATCATACCGCTTTCGGCGCGAGCAAGCTTTTTGCGGTGAGCAACGCTTGGCCATAGAAGGCGCCAAGACCATGACCGCTTCAAGTTGAATCGTCCTGGTTTTTTTATTGCATGATATTATCCGCACCCATCCGAACCGGCTTGTTCGGGGGATTTCTGTAAGGGCCGCTTGCCGTACTGCCTCTCGGCCCTGCAAGTTCACGGACACGGAAAGCCTGCGGACCCGCGCCGATTGCGTGCAGGATAGACGGAGCATTTCGCGGCGATGCGCCAATGTGCCACTCCAACCAAGCGCGTTTTCCGGCCCGACGGGCGCATCCGTTGGCAACGGACATGCCCTAGCGCCGAATCCCAAGGCGTTCGATCAGCGCCTTATAGCGCGGCGCGTCCTTCGCCTTGACGTAGTCGAGGAGCTGCCGGCGTTGCGACACAAGCTTGAGCAGACCACGGCGCGAATGATTGTCTTTCACATGGGTCTTGAAATGCCCGGTCAGATTCACGATCCGCTCGGTCAAGATCGCAACTTGGACCTCGGGAGAGCCGGTATCGCCCGGCTTCAAGGCATAGTCTTTCACCAGCGCTTGTTTGCGCTCTGCCGTAATCGACATCGAATAACCTCTTAGAAAAGTAGCAACCCAGTCAAAAACGGCCCGATCCAAAGCAACCCCGGGCCGCGCCGCCTCAAAGGGCTGGTTTACGGCGGCCGCCCGCGGAAATTTGCAGCCGCGTGACCCGGCCAGGATGTCGTCCAGCGGGGTTCGGGCGGATGCCGCGCACTACGGCGCGCGCCATGTTTATACACGAAACTGGCTGCGATGAAAGGGGGTGCAAGCTTTGCGACGCGACATTGGCTGACCTTGCCCGCGGTTAGCGTCCCCCGTCGCCGAGCGAAAGGGCAATTACGCCCATGGGAGGCCGCGTGTCCCAAAGGACTTGATCGCCGCCGCCGATCCCGCCCAGCGGCGGCTCCTCGAAACCCTGGTGCATCAATTCGGCTATCGGGCGGAGACTGTTGAAACCGGCGAATGGGTGCTTGCACGTCTGCAATCCCCGGCGCGCCGGGGACACGCCTCGCAAATCTCGATCTCGTCATGGCGGACCTCGACGGCATGACGGGGCTCGCGCGGCCGTGGGAGGCGGGGAAGACCCTTCCCATTATCTTCGAGCCCTCGTGAACGGTTTGCATCGCCGTCCGAACCGAGGATTCTCGCGCGCGATAGAAGACTCCGGGCTCAGCCGCCGAGGGGACGAAAAAAATCCCAAACTAGCTTCGCGCTATTGACATCGCCCTTGGCGAGGCCATGCCCCGGTCCGCCTTCGCTCGAAAGACCGAGCAGCGCGTGACCGCCGCCTTCGATCCGGACCGCTTCGACCGGTACTTTGCAATTGTTCAGCTTGTCGAGGTAGGCACGCGTGCCAACGTGAAGGTCCTTGTCCGGGAGGATGGTGGTCGTCATGCCCCCGGCGCAGCCGGCCGCCTTGCCGAAGAGACCTAGCGTCGCGTCGATGGAGAGAAGCTCCGCCTTGCCATGCGGCAAGCTGGTCTTGCCGCCATGAGAGGGAACCACGGTATCCGCGGTGCCCGTAATGATCATGAGGGGAATCGGATGCGACGGCTTGCAGGATGCTTCAAGACCGGACGGCAGGCTGGCCCCAAGGACCGCCATCCCCGCGAAGACGTTCTTTTCGTCGCAGGCGAGCCGCAAAGCCGTCATCCCCCCAGTAGCTACGCCAACGAGAAAGACCTTGCTCCGGTCGGCAATGTCCCGGGCGACTAACTTCGTGATCAGATCATGGATAAAGACGGAATCGCGGCGCGCCTCGGGTCCAGGAGCGTCCCCCCAACGCCCGGCTAGAGGTTCCGGATAGATCAGGACCGCGCCAGATGACCGCGCCAGCTCTTCAAGGCCGAATATCCGCCGGAGGCGCGCGCCCTTCTCCTTGCCGCCGCGCAGGATCAGGATGGCCGGCCGGCGCGCTTGCTTGAGGCGCCGGTGCTGGACGAGGATGGCGGTGCGCGGGACTCCGTCCGACACGATGGTGACGCGGCCCGACGCCGCCAAGGCGGCCGACGGAAACGCCGTGAAGGCAAGCAATGGGCACCAGGCTCCCGCCAGCGAACCGGCAACAAGCACAAACGCGATTGATTTGCGGCCTCGCGCGATCATGTCTGCCAAGCCATCGGCGCTTCGATTTTTCTTGCCTAGCCAAATTCGTGCCAGGGAGCATCCAGGCATGATAGCCTATACCGAGGGGACTCAATAATGAAAAAGCACGGAGGTTCGCCGCGCCGGGACACTTTGACTTATGGAGATTATCCAACGGCACAGGCCGATCCGGCTTAGCAAGGTTCCGTCCAAGCCAATGCGGCCTCGAGCGCGCATCCGAATTCGAGCGGTTCCGAAGTCTTCCAATGGACGCGTTGCCCTGGAGGGCCAATTGCATTAGTGGAAAGAGCATCGAATTTTGAGGGGGGAAAGCTCCATGACAGAGGCGGAGTTCGGCGCGAGCGGCATCGAGAAACGCCGGCCGCTGTCACCACATCTGCAAATCTACCGCCCGATGCTGACCATGATGATGTCGATCGCGCATCGCATCACCGGGGCAGCGCTCTATTGCGGCACCTTGTTGCTCGCGTGGTTTTTAATTGCCGTGTCCACCGGCGGCGGCACCTACGATGCGGCTGCCTACTGCCTGAATTCGATGGCCGGGAAACTGATTCTATTCGGTTTCACCTGGGCCCTGTTCCATCACCTTCTCGGCGGCATACGTCACGCCATTTGGGACACGGGTCATGGCTTGGAGCATCCGCAGCGCGAATGGCTGGCGCGAGCGACCTTATTCGGCGGCATCGTCCTGACGGTCACCGTCTGGACCGTCGCTTATCTGGTTCGTTAAAATCGTCCTGGCCGACGCCGCCAACTGGCGGATCGCAAAATCCGAAACATCGCCAGGAAGGCATGGGAGGAATAGGCAGTCATGGCGAAAAGTCCCGCGCCGGTTCGCCCCGCGAGGAGCAGGGTGCGCTTTCTCGGCTCCGCCAAATCCGGCACCGCGGACGCATGGAACATGCGCATCACCTCGGTCGCGCTTGTCCCCTTGTCGATCGCATTCGTCGCTATCGTCTTGTCCCTTCCCGGCAAGGATTACGCGGCGGTGCGCGCCGAGCTCGGGCATCCGCTTCCCGCGATTTTGATGCTTCTCTTCATCTTGTCCGGGGTTTTCCACATGAAGCTCGGAATGCAGTCGAGTATCGACGATTATGTGCATGCCGCGCGGCTGAAGGAATGGGCGCTGATCGGCAATCTTTTTTTCTCGGTTTGCATCGGCTTGGCATGCATTTACGCGGTCTTGAAACTGAGCTTTACCTGAGGGGCCGCTTACGCGACGATTGAGGTAGTTAAAGAGGAAATTCCGAAAGACGATGGCATGACCTCCAACTCCACATTCAACGGCAACGCCGCTCCGGCTCGTGACGGCGCCGCCTATCCGATTACCGACCATACGTTCGACGTTGTCGTCGTCGGCGCCGGCGGCGCGGGACTGCGGGCAACGGTTGGCTGTTCGCAGGCTGGGCTGCGGACGGCCTGCATCACCAAGGTATTTCCGACCCGCTCGCACACCGTCGCGGCGCAAGGCGGCGTCGCGGCGGCGCTCGGCAACATGGGGCCAGACGATTGGAGATGGCACATCTACGACACCGTCAAGGGGTCGGATTGGCTCGGCGACCAAGATTCGATCGAATATCTCTGCCGCAATGCGCCGGCCGCCGTGTACGAGCTCGAGCATTGGGGCGTGCCGTTCTCGCGCACCGAGGACGGCCGCATCTACCAGCGCCCGTTCGGCGGCATGACCACCAAGTTCGGCAAGGGTCCGCCGGCGCAGCGCACCTGCGCGGCGGCCGACCGGACCGGCCACGCGATGCTGCATACGCTCTACGGTCAGGCGCTGCGTCACGAGACCGAATTCTTCGTTGAATTCTTCGCGATTGACCTGATCATGGAGAACGGCCGCTGCCGCGGCGTCGTCTGCATGAAGCTCGACGACGGCACCATTCATCGCTTCCGCTCGCAACTTGTGATTCTGGCGACCGGCGGCTACGGCCGCGCTTATTTCTCCTGTACCTCGGCGCATATTTGCACCGGCGACGGCAACGGCATGGTGCTGCGCGCCGGGCTTCCCTTGCAGGATATGGAATTCGTGCAGTTCCATCCGACCGGCATTTACGGCGCCGGCTGCCTCATCACCGAAGGGGCGCGCGGCGAAGGCGGCTTTTTGGCCAATTCCCAAGGCGAACGCTTCATGGAGCGCTACGCGCCTTCGGTGAAGGACCTTGCGCCGCGCGATATGGTGTCGCGCGCGATGATTATCGAAATCCGAGAGGGCCGCGGCTGTGGCAAGAACAAGGACCACATCTATCTGCACCTCGAACACCTCGATCCCAAGATCCTGCACGAACGCCTGCCCGGCCTTTCCGAAAGCGCCAGGATTTTCGCTGGCGTGGACGTGACCAAGGAGCCGATCCCGGTGCTGCCCGCCGCGCATTACAACATGGGCGGCATTCCGGCGAATTTTCGTGGCGAGGTCGTCATCAAGAAGGACGGCGACCCAGATGCCGTCGTGCCCGGGCTCATGGCAATCGGCGAGGCCGCCTGCGTCTCGGTCCATGGCGCCAACAGACTCGGCTCGAATTCGCTCATCGACATCATCGTCTTCGGCCGCGCCGCCGGTTTGCGCGCGGCGGAACTCGCGACGCCGGGCGCCAAACAGGCCGACCTTCCGGCGGGTTCCGCCGACCAGGCCCTTTCCCGCCTCGACCGCTTCCGCCATGCCAAGGGTGAATTTTCGACCGCCGAGCTGCGGCTCAGGATGCAAAAGGTGATGCAAAGCCATTGCGCCGTCTATCGCACCGGGCCGACTCTGGAGGAAGGCTCGGAGCTCATCCATGAGGTCTGGGCCGCGAGGGACCAGATCTCGGTCACTGATCGCTCGTTGATTTGGAATTCCGACCTCATCGAGACCTTGGAGTTCGACAATCTCATTGTCCAAGCGGTCGTGACGATGGATGGGGCGGCGCGGCGCACCGAATCCCGCGGCGCCCATGCGCGGGAAGATTATCCCGCGCGCGACGACGTCAATTGGATGAAGCATACGCTGGCCTCGATCGACGCCGATGCCCGCAGGGTTTCGATCGATTACCGACCCGTGCACAGCTTCACGCTGACCAACGAGATGCCATATATCGAGCCGAAAAAGCGCGTGTATTGACTGAAAAGGCAAGAGAACCAGATGGTCGAGTTCGCTCTTCCCAAAAATTCCCGGGTCGGCGCCGGCAAAACGTGGCCGAAGCACGGCGACTCCAAGAGCCTGACGGAATTCCGGATTTACCGCTGGAACCCCGACGATGACCAGAACCCGCGCGTCGACACGTATTTCGTCGATCGAAGCGATTGCGGCCCGATGGTTCTCGATGCGTTGATCTGGATAAAATCCAAGATCGATCCGGCGCTGACCTTCCGGCGCTCTTGCCGGGAAGGCATTTGCGGGTCGTGCGCAATGAATATCGACGGGACGAACACGCTCGCCTGCACCCAGTCCATCGACGACGTCAAAGGCACGGTAAAGGTCTATCCTCTGCCGCATTTGCCCGTGGTGAAAGATCTCGTGCCGGACCTCTCCGTGTTTTACGCGCAGCACGCCTCGATCGAGCCCTGGCTGCAAACAACCTCGCCAACGCCTGAAAAAGAATGGTTGCAGTCGCCGCAGGACCGCGGAAAACTCGACGGGCTTTACGAATGTATCCTTTGCGCCTGCTGCTCGACATCCTGCCCGAGCTACTGGTGGAACGGCGATCGCTATCTCGGCCCCGCCGTGTTGTTGCAAGCCTACCGCTGGCTCATCGACTCGCGCGACGAGGCGACGGGCGAGCGGCTCGACAATGTCGAGGATCCTTTCCGCCTTTATCGCTGCCACACGATCCTGAATTGCGCCAAGGCCTGCCCCAAGGGCCTGAACCCGGCGAAAGCGATCGCCGAAATCAAGAACATGATGATCGCGCGGCAACTCTGAGGCAAAGGTCCGGCGCAATTCGCGGCGCCTTTCCGCGGCCTCAATCCGCGTTCACATGCGGCGGAGGGAGGCATTGCCGATGTTGCGCAGTCCGTTGGCCGCCGCCGCCGCGTTGCTAACGTGCTCGATGTGTTTCGCCCGCCCGGCGCAGCGGCCAACCGCTTACGACCAGATGATCGCCCGCGAGGCCGGGATTCTTGGCGTCACGGAAGCCTTCGTCCATCGCATCGTGATGCGCGAAAGCCGCTATCGTCCGCGCCTCGTCCACAACCATTGCTTCGGCCTGATGCAGATCAAATATGCGACGGCGCGCGGGATGGGCTACAGAGGCGA
>JBATYB010000422.1:0-12663 GCA_049673825.1 Methylocella sp.
GCGTTATGCTTTGCCGAACGCGCGAATCATGATGCATCAGCCGTCGGGCGGCTTCCAGGGCCAGGCTTCCGATATCGTCCGTCACGCCGAAGATATCATGAAGGTCAAGCGGCGGTTGAATGAGATCTACGTCCGGCATACCGGCCAGGATTACGACATGATCGAAAAAACCTTGGACCGCGACCACTTCATGTCCGCCGATGAGTCGAAAGAATTTGGTATCGTGGATCATGTGATTCTGAGGCGGCCCGACGAAATGCCGCTGCCGGAAAGCAAATAGGCGGTCGAACTCATCCTTGCCCGTTTGTTAATAGCCGCGGCGGTTTATCGATACGTGCAACGGGCCGATTCCTCGACGGGGCGCTCTTGCGGGGACATCGGCAGAGCGGCGTCGCGGGAGCGGCGCCGCCCTGACACAGGAATATTAATTGTCATGGTATAAAGATTGCCTATATAGGACTTCCGCGTAAATAGCCGACGTGACCCGCTCAATGTCCGATTGTCGCGCAAAATCGAAACGAATAGCATTTAGGTTAATGGAAAACATTACCGAGACATGATTCGGATCGGGCCACGAGCAATGAAGCATTTTCAAACCGATGACGGGAGTGGCCAGCGCCATCTTGCGGATCGAATGCGTTTTGAAGGAGAATGGAAGCTGAGTTAAAGTGGCAACCGCGCTAGGAAGTCTGGGCGAGAATTAAACTGGGCTGGTTCGTGTGCCAATCCGCCAGCCGGTGGCGGGGCGTCCGCCGCCTTTCACGCAGCGTGACCGGAGTTTGCACATGACTTCGGGTGGTAGGGAGACGTTCGATGACCAAGGTTGGCGGCAGCGACGCGAAAAACACGCTCTATTGCTCGTTTTGCGGCAAGAGCCAGCATGAGGTGCGCAAGCTCATTGCCGGCCCGACGGTTTTCATCTGCGATGAATGCGTCGAACTTTGCATGGATATCATCCGCGAGGAGAACAAATCCTCGCTTGTAAAAAGCCGCGACGGCGTCCCTACTCCCAAGGAAATCTGCAAGGTCCTGGACGATTACGTCATCGGGCAGCCGCAAGCCAAGCGGGTATTGTCGGTTGCGGTCCACAACCATTACAAGCGCCTCAATCACGCGGCCAAGCACAATGATGTGGAGCTTGCGAAATCGAACATTCTGTTGATCGGCCCGACCGGGTCCGGCAAGACCTTGCTTGCGCAGACCTTGGCGCGCATTCTCGACGTGCCCTTCACGATGGCCGACGCCACGACGCTGACCGAGGCTGGCTATGTCGGCGAGGATGTCGAAAACATCATTTTGAAGCTTCTTCAGGCTTCCGATTATAATGTCGAGCGGGCGCAACGCGGGATCGTCTATATCGACGAGATCGACAAAATTTCGCGCAAATCCGACAATCCGTCGATCACCCGGGATGTGTCGGGCGAAGGTGTCCAGCAAGCGCTCCTGAAAATCATGGAAGGTACCGTCGCGTCGGTGCCGCCGCAGGGTGGACGCAAGCACCCGCAGCAAGAATTTCTGCAGGTCGATACGACGAATATTTTGTTCGTTTGCGGCGGCGCCTTCGGGGGCCTCGAAAAGATCATCTCGACGCGCGGCAAGAGCTCGTCGATCGGATTTGGCGCCACGGTCCAATCGCCGGACGATCGCAAGACCGGCGAGATTTTCCGAAAAGTCGAACCGGAGGATTTGCTGAAATTCGGCCTGATCCCGGAATTCGTCGGCAGATTGCCGGTCATCGCGACGCTCGACGATCTCGATGAAGACTCCCTGAAGAGAATCCTGACCGAGCCGAAGAACGCGCTCGTCAAGCAGTATCAGCGCTTGTTCGAAATGGAAAATACCGAACTCACGTTCCAGGAGGAGGCGCTGAAGGCAGTCGCCAAAAAAGCCATCGAGAGGCGCACCGGCGCGCGTGGATTGCGCTCCATCATGGAAGGCATCCTGCTCGATACCATGTTCGATCTTCCCGGCCTCGACGGCGTCGAACAGGTCGTCATCGGCCCCGATGTTGTCGAGGGAGACTCCCGTCCCCTCTACATTTACGCCGAACGCAGTGAAAAAACCGGCGCAAGCGCTTGAGCTCGCGCCGCCATGGTGCGCCAGCTTCGCGAGGCCGCCGGGGCGGCGGAGGCCTTCTTGAAACTGAACCGCCGCGCCGCCATCTCTTCGCTATAGTTTAAAAATTCTCCGGATAGGATGATGTAATGACCCAAAAGCGCGAGCCCGCTCGCCCCGGCACGATCGACACCTACCCGGTTCTGCCGCTCCGCGACATTGTGGTTTTTCCGCATATGATCGTGCCGCTTTTCGTCGGCCGCGAGAAATCGATTCGCGCTCTCGAAGAGGTCATGAGGGCCGACAAGCTCATCCTTCTTGCGGCGCAGATGACGGCCGCCGACGACGATCCGGCGACGGAAGCGATCTTCGCCACCGGCACGCTCGCTTCGGTTCTTCAGCTCTTGAAGCTTCCCGACGGCACGGTGAAGGTTTTGGTCGAGGGACAGGTGCGCGCCAAGGTGCAAGGCTATTCCCGCACCGAGGATTTCTATGAAGCCCGCGCCGAGGCGATCGCCGACGAGCCCTTCGACAAGGTCGAGGTGGAAGCGCTCGCCCGGTCGGTCGTCGCCGAGTTCGAAGGCTACGTCAAGCTCAACAAGAGGATCTCGCCTGAAGTCGTGGCCGCGGTCGCCCAAATCGACGATTATTCCAAGCTTGCCGACACGGTCGCTTCGCATCTCGCGGTCAAGATAACCGATAAACAGGCCGTGCTCGATACCGGCTCGATCGCCAAGAGACTCGAAAAGTGCCTGGCGCTCATGGAAACCGAGATTTCGGTTCTGCAAGTGGAAAAGCGCATCCGCACCAGGGTCAAGCGCCAGATGGAGAAGACCCAGCGCGAATACTATCTGAACGAGCAGATGAAAGCGATCCAGAAAGAGCTCGGCGACGAAGACGGCAAGGACGATCTTGCCGAGATCGACGAACGCATCAAGACGACGAGACTGTCCAAGGAGGCGCGCGATAAGGCGGCCGCCGAATTGAAAAAATTGCGTCAGATGTCGCCGATGTCGGCGGAAGCGACGGTCGTGCGCAATTATCTGGACTGGCTTTTATCGATTCCCTGGAACAAGCGCTCCAAGATAAAGAAGGACTTGAACATCGCCGAAAACGTCCTCGACAGCGAGCATTTCGGTCTCGAAAAAGTCAAGGAGCGCATCATCGAATATCTTGCGGTGCAGAGCCGCGCGAACAAATTGACGGGGCCTATCCTATGCCTTGTCGGCCCTCCCGGCGTCGGCAAGACCTCGCTTGGCAAGTCGATCGCCAAGGCCACCGGCCGTGAATTCGTCCGCATGTCGCTTGGCGGCGTGCGCGACGAAGCCGAAATTCGCGGCCATCGGCGCACCTATATCGGGTCGATGCCCGGCAAGATCATCCAGTCGATGCGCAAGGCCAAGAGTTCGAACCCGCTCTTCCTGCTCGACGAAGTCGACAAGATGGGAATGGACTTCCGGGGCGATCCGTCGTCCGCGCTGCTTGAGGTTCTCGATCCGGAGCAGAATCATTGCTTCAACGATCATTATCTCGAAGTCGACTATGACTTGTCGCATGTCATGTTCGTCACGACGGCCAATACGTTGAATATTCCCCCGCCGCTCATGGACCGCATGGAAATCATTCGTATCGCCGGCTACACGGAGAATGAAAAGGTCGAGATCGCACGCCGCCATTTGATTCCGGCCGGGCTCAAGAAGCACGGTCTTGGCTCCAAGGAATGGTCAATCGACGACAGCGGTCTCATTACCATCATACGGCGCTATACGCGCGAGGCCGGCGTGCGAAATCTTGACCGCGAACTCGCCAAGCTCGAACGCAAGGCGGTCAAACAAATTTTGACCGGCAAGACGAAGCAGGTCGCGATCACCGACGACAACCTGCCGGATTTTCTCGGTGTTCCCAAATTCCGCTACGGCGAGGCGGAAACCGAGGATCAGATCGGCGTCGTGACGGGCCTTGCTTGGACCGAGGTCGGCGGCGAATTGCTGACGGTCGAAGGCGTGATGATGCCCGGCAAGGGGCGCATGACGGTCACCGGAAATCTGCGCGACGTGATGAAGGAGTCGATCTCGGCGGCGGCGTCCTATGTCCGCTCGCGCGCGGTCGATTTCGGCATCGAGCCGCCGGTGTTCGAGCGTCGCGACATCCACGTGCACGTTCCGGAAGGCGCGACGCCCAAGGATGGTCCGTCGGCGGGGGTTGCCATGGCGACGGCGATCGTCTCGATCATGACCGGCATTCCGATCCGGCGCGACATTGCGATGACCGGCGAGATCACCTTGCGCGGCAGGATTCTACCGATCGGCGGGCTCAAGGAAAAATTGCTTGCCGCGCTGCGCGGTGGCCTAAAGAAAATTTTAATTCCCGAGGAAAACGCCAAGGATCTGGTTGAAATTCCAAATCCGGTCAAGAACGCGCTCGAAATCGTGCCGGTCTCGCGCATGGAAGAGGTCTTAAGCCATGCCCTGGTTCGCCAGCCGGTGCCGATAGTTTGGGAAGAGGAGGCGAAGCCGATCGCTCCACTTTCCTCCGAGGAGGAAACCCCCGGCGCCATCACTCATTAGAGCGCGTCCCGAACAAATGGAACCGTTTGATCGATAAGGACGCAGCGCGAAATCAAACAGTTGGGGCATGCCGGAATCGAACAAGGCGAGCTACTTTTTTAACGACATGTTCTCGGCAGAGGCCGACCCAAACGAAGCAAGGTCATGCGCCTCGACCCGCCGATGCGAGATTGTTGGCCGGCGTTTAAGGCCCGCCTCCCGGCCCGCATATCTGCCGGACGAAAAGCCTCTGCCGCCGCTCGGAACCGGCGGCCCGCTTTCTCTCCGAAAGGCCCTTGCCGGCAATCGTGAGAGTGGCGCGATTCAGTCAGCCTTCGACGCGCTTGGGACGCGGCGAGCAACGGCGATGTTTTGGCGTCTAGCGTCTCGCGAAACGCGCGACAAGCCGCCATGCTTCGGCGGCGGCAAAAGCTTCGGAGAGCGAAGCTGACTTGCGGGTGTTGCGCGGAGCGCTCCAGACGCCCGCGGCGTGCGGAGAGTTGTCCTGCACGAGAATGATTTTCCGGGCGTCCGGAAAGGAGGTGTCGGGGCCGAGACCGATTTTGGCGACGCGGCCAAGATGCGCTGCGGACGCCACGCCAGGCGCGGCCGCGGCTAAACAGGGCGAATCGCCCATTGTTGCAACCACGTGCGGGTCATCGCATGCGCTGGATCTCGGCGATCTTTCCGCGCGTCAATGCGGTTCGGACCGGCGAAAAAAGGCGGCGTCAACGCTACGATGCCGATCGCGTTTGTGAAGCGGATTTTTCAATGCCGGCCGCCGCATCTGGCAACCGCCGCGCGACGGCCGTTTTGTGGGGATCTGTCCGTGCAACGGCAAAGGTGAAGCCTTCGAGAATGAGATTACTGAGTTGGAAACGGCAAAAAATTTGATCGTGTTGATCGTCGAAGCAGCTTCGCGAATTGCAAATCCTGTGGCACAGTTCCAAATCTATGTGGACCTTGATAAGGAGTTCTGCATGTCGCGTGAGACCCATTTGGCCGCGCTCGGACAGCGTCACGATGCGCTCGACAGGGAAATTGCGAAGGAATTGGTGTATCCCGCCAAGGACGAGTTGAAATTGGCCGAAATGAAACGGCGAAAGCTGCAACTCAAGGACGAAATCGCGAAATTGCAGTGCGACCGCCCTTTGCCTAGCATGCATTGAATTCCGCGGTCGCCTGACCGCGGGCGCTTTATCCGGCTCGCGGCCAGGAGCTGCCGTCCGCTCGCCACCTCGTGGCGCAAATTTTCGAGCCTATCCGGGCTACCGCAGGCGGCAAAGAACCGCAACTCTCCGTGCGGCGAAGTCTCATTGCCGCCGGGGCGTCGGTTGGCAGCTTGGGCGCGACGGCATGGACCCTGGCGTGCGAGCCCGGCATCGGCTAGGATCGCGCTATGTGGAAGCACCCGTAGCTCAGCTGGATAGAGCGCTGCCCTCCGAAGGCAGAGGCCAGGGGTTCGAATCCCTTCGGGTGCGCCAGATCGCTCTTGTGTCAAGTCCGGAGACATCGGTAACGGAACGTACCTAACACATGGGTGACAACCTTGGGCCGGAAGGGTTGTCGATTGGTTGCAAGGTTTTCTGCTCCAGGTCGATAAAGCCGAGATCGTAGCGCATGAAGCTGGCGATCCAAATCCCCTATCGATTTCTTTGATTCCGAGCCGTTGGCCTGCGAGGACGGTTGAGACGTTGATCTGCTTGCGATGCGTGCAGATACGGCCGCGGTCCGGACTCGAACGCGACGTTGTGCTTTTTCCGCCCGGCGCCGAGGACATTCATCCGAGCGTCCAGGTCGCGAGGGTGGCGGGCGAACGACCGGCGACCTTGATCGCATTCTAAATTGCTGCCAACGCCGGCAAACTGGGCGTCGGTTTCGCGAAATCATGGGTTTACTTGCCGGTGCCGCGCCGCCCGTGCAAAGCTAGTTTGACCATCACCGGCGACCGGTTCGCTCATGGTTCTGACGATTCAGATTTTGGTGTTGCTTCTGGCCGTGGTCGCCGCGGTCGCGGTCGCCGCGGCGCGACTCGAGATTCCGGGGGCGATTCTTTTGGTGCTTACCGGCGTCATCCTGGCGCTCGTCCCCGGTTTGCCGACGGTCGAGCTTGCCCCGGAGTTGGTGCTGCTCCTGGTCTTGCCGCCCGTCATCTACTCGTCCGCGGTGGCGATGAGCTGGCGCGAGTTTCGATTCAATCTCCGCCCCATTTCTCTATTGGCGGTGGGGTGCGTCGTCTTCACGACGGTCGCGGTCGCCGCGGCAACCCATTGGCTGCTGGGTCTCGCTTGGCCGGTAGGCTTCGTGTTAGGCGCCATTGTTTCGCCGCCGGACGCCATGGCGCCGCTCTCGATCGCTCGCAGAATGCAGCTCCCTAGGCGCATTCTCGTCATTCTCGAAGGCGAAGGCCTGGCAAATGACGCCGCCGCGCTCATCCTCTATCGTTTCGCGGTAGCCGCCGTCAGCGCCGGCGCATTCTCATTCACCCGCGCAGCCGGAATGTTTGCGGCGATCGTCGCCGGCGAAATCCTTTGGGGGATCGGCGTCGGTTGGCTGATGTTGCGCCTGCGGCGCTGGGTCCATGATCCGCGCATCGAGATCACGCTCTCGATTCTGACGCCGTTCCTTGCCTATTGGCCGCCCGAACATCTGGGCGGCTCGGGCGTGCTCGCCACCGTGACCGCCGGGCTCTACATCAGTTGGAACGGCCTTCGGCTGATCAGCGCCGCGACGCGGCTCCAGGGCATCTTCTTCTGGGATTTCCTCATTTACCTCATCGAAGGCATGGTGTTTCTCATCACCGGCCTGCAGGCGCGCACGCTGATCGATCGCATCGGCAATGACTCGATCCCTGAGCTGGCTATTTCCGCCGCGATCGTCAGCGCCGTGGTGATCGTGGCCCGTTTCGTCTGGGTGTATCCGGCGACGTATTTTCCGCGCTGGCTCTTTCCCCCGATCAAGCGGAGGGATCCATCGCCGCCTTGGCAGGCGCCGTTCGTTCTGGCGTTCACCGGAGTGCGCGGCATTGTTTCGCTCGCGGCGGCCCTCGCGATCCCATTTGCAACCGCGAACGGTCAGCCGTTCCCCGGCCGCGATCTAATTCTCTTCCTCACCTTTTCCGTTATCCTAGTGACGCTGGTGGGCCAAGGCTTGCTGCTGCCCTCGGTGATCCGGGCGCTCGGCCTCGCTCATGCCGGACGTCGCGAGCGCCGCGGCGATCGGGCCGAGGCGTATGAGGCTCGGCGGCTCGGGATCGAGGCGGCGCTTGAGCGGCTCGACCAGCTTGCCGCGGAACGCGATCTTGCGGAGAACGTCGTCCAAGCGCTCCGCGCCCATCACCGCGCCCGGCTAAACCATATCCAGCACCGCGGCGACGGCGATGATGGGCACAAAAAGCTCACCGAGCTTCACGATGAGATCGAACTCCTTCTGATCGCCGCCGAGCGGCAGCAGACCAACGACCTTTTCCACGCCGGCAAGCTGAACGACGAAGCGCGACGCGGGATCGAGCGCGAGCTCGATCTGCGAGAGGCGCATCTCGCCAACCAGCGGGACGAGGAATGATGGCGCAATGCGGTCGCCCGGTCGGCCTGACCAAGGGAGCGCAAAACGCCATGGTTCAAGAGCGTGAGGTCAGCCCAGTGGAGACATGGCGCGATGCCGCCACAGCGGGTGTAAGCTCGGATGCACCGAGCGTTTCGTTACATGACACGCTTCGTTAAACAATGTGATAGAGCCTACCGAGTTCGTTTATCAGAACGGTTCACGGAGTTTGACGTGACGCAGCGCGGTACAGATCGGGGATCATGGCCGGACCTGCCGTATCCGGCCTGGCGGGAGACCTGCGCGACGCTTCATCTGTGGACGCAGATCGTCGGCAAGATCCGGCTGTCGCAGACGCCCTGGCTCAATCATTCGTGGCAGGTCCCGCTCTACGTTACCGCGCGCGGACTGACCACCTCACCGATACCGCATGGCGAACGGGTGTTCCAAATCGACCTCGATTTCATTGACCACGCGCTGCGCATCGAGACCAGCGACGGCCCTCGATGGCAGATGCCGCTTCATGCGAAGTCGGTGGCGGATTTCCATGCGGCGATCATGGCAGCGCTCTCCGATCTCGGCATAAAGGTGCGCATCGATGAGATTCCCAACGAATTGCTTGACCCGATCCGCTTCAGCGAGGACCGGGTGCATGCCGCTTACGACGCCGAATATGCACAACGCTTCTGGCGGGTGCTCCTGCAGGCCGATCGCGTGTTCAAGGCATTCCGCACGAGCTTTATCGGTAAATGCAGCCCCGCACATTTTTTCTGGGGCAGCTTCGACCTGGCGGTGACCCGCTTCTCTGGCCGCCGCGCGCCGCGGCATCCTGGAGGGGTTCCGAACCTTTCGGACGACGTTGCCTGCGAGGCCTATTCGCATGAGGTGAGCAGCGCAGGCTTTTGGCCCGGCGGCGGCGCTGTCGATTATCCGGCCTTCTATTCCTACGCTTATCCCATGCCGGAGGGTTTTCGCTTGGCTCCCGTCCGGCCGGAGGCCGCCTTCTTCAGCCAGGAACTGGGCGAGTTCGTGTTGCCCTACGATGCGGTGCGAACGGCCGCGTCGCCAGATGCGGCACTCCTGGGCTTCCTGCAAAGCACCTATGAGGCCGCAGCCGACGCCGGCAAATGGGACCGCGCGGCACTCGAATGCGCGCCGGGAATTCCGGGTGTGCCGCGTGCAATTTCATAGCGCCCGACCAACTTGACGGAAAGCCGAGCAACCAGGCAGCCAATGATCAGTTTCGGACGGGCCCCCTGCGATGAAGGCGTCATCCGCGCCGCGGCGGAAACGTCCGGCTGCGCCGAACGCGCCCGGCGGTGGGTATTGGCCGCGACCATCCTGGGCTCGAGCATGGCTTTCATCGACGGCTCCGTGATCACTGTGGCCCTGCCGGCCATTCAAGCGGATCTGGCCACGTCCATCGTAGCGGCGCAGTGGGTCGCCAACGCCTACTTGCTGATGCTCGGCGCGCTGATCCTGGCCGGCGGCGCGGCCGGCGATCGCTTTGGCCGGCGGCGCGTGTTCGCGCTCGGTGTCGCTATTTTCACGGCGGCCTCCGTCGCCTGCGGAGTGGCGCCGAACACCGCAGCTCTGATCGCCGCGCGGGCGGCCCAGGGCGTCGGCGGCGCCCTTCTAGTCCCCGGCAGCCTTGCGATCATCAGCGCAGCCTTCCCGGCCGATGAACGTGGCGAAGCAATCGGCACCTGGGCTGGCTTTTCGGCCCTCACCACCGCTGCGGGACCTATCCTCGGGGGCTGGCTGGTGGACGCCCTGTCTTGGCGCGCGATTTTCTTCATCAATGTGCCGATTGCCCTGCTAACGCTCGGCTTGGCATTTTGGCAGGTGCCTGAGAGCCGCGACGCCTCGGATGATGGGACCGTCGACTGGCGGGGCGCCCTGTTGGCGATGCTCGGGCTTGCGGGATTGGCCTATGGTTTGACGGCCGCGTCCGATTTCGGTTGGAGGTACCCCATCGCCCCCAGTGTTCTGCTCGGGAGCGGGCTCGTTCTCGCCCTTTTCATCTGGCACGAGGCGCGTGCGCCATCCCCCATGATGCCGCTCGGCCTGTTCCGGTCCCCGGTCTTCAGCGGCGCCAACGCGATGACCTTGCTGCTCTACTTCGCGCTGGGCGGCGTCCTGTTCTTCCTGCCCTTCAACCTCATTCGAATCCAAGGCTATTCGGCGACACTCGCGGGCGCCGCCTTCCTGCCCTTCACCCTGATCATGGGCGGCCTATCACGCTGGTCCGGCGGGCTCATCCACCGTTACGGCGCGCGGAGTCCGCTGATAATCGGCCCTGTCATCGTCGCAGCCGGGTCAGCCCTGTTCGCGCTCCCCGGCATTGGCGGATCCTACTGGACGACATTCTTCCCGGCGATGGCGGTGCTCGGCCTAGGCATGGCCGTCAGCGTGGCCCCGCTGACCACGACCGTCATGAGCGCGACCGAGAGCCAGCATGCGGGTACGGCATCGGGCATCAACAACGCCATCTCCCGGATTGCCGGCATGCTCGCCATCGCGCTCCTCGGCGCGCTCGTCGTCGGAGTATTCGGAGCGACGCTCGACAGGCGCATGGCCGAAATGCAGGTGTCGCCCGAAATTCGGCGCGCTTTGAATGCGGAGGTGCCGAAGTTTGCCGAGGCTAAGGTGCCTCCACAGATCGAGGGAGAGCAACGGCGGATGCTTGAGAAGGCCCTGGACGAGTCCTTCGTGCGGAGCTTTCGGGTTGCGATGCTCGTCACAGCCGGTCTCGCGTTGGCGAGCGCGCTGTGCGCGGGCCTGATGATCCCTCGCAGCGCTTGAATTCCGCAGGAGCTGGCGGTCGGGGCGCCGGCGAAGCTCAATTGGCCGCGTTGCCGCCCGCGAACGCCGCGAACAGCAAAACCAGCCCCAATCCCAATACCGCGAGCGCCGCGCTAGCCTCGAACAGGCGTCCGGCAATCAAGGCCTGGCCGGAACCCGCCTTGGAATATTTCACCGCCACGGTTTTGGCGAGGACAGCCGCGCTGGCAAGGGCCGCCGTGGTGATCGCGGTGCCCAGCGACATCGCCGCGACGGCAAAAACGCCGGCTGAAAAAATCCCCTGCGCCAAGGCGAAGACAAGCACCAGAATCGCGCCCGAGCAGGGCCGCGATCCGGCCGCCATCATCGTCAACAGAGCGCTTTTCCAAGAAAATCCGGCCCCGAGCGTGCGCGGATCGGGCGCATGGAAATGGGCGCAGCCTGGGCCGTGGACGTGGACTAGGGAGCAATCGTCGGCGACAAACGCGCGGGCCCTCCCCCCCGCCGCAACGGCGACGGCGGGCGCGGCGCGCCAAGCGGAAAGAAGGCCCGCGCCTTTCACGTAAACCAAAGCGCCGCCGAGAACCACTATGCCGGCATAGCTCGCCATCTCGATCGCATTCGCGGCCGCCGTCATGTGCCTCGCCGTCGCGTTGAAGACAAGGGCGCTCACGCCGACGATCGCGACCGCGCTAAAGCCTTGCACAAGCGCTGCGCCAAAGGCGATCACGAGACCCCGCCGCAAGGCGCGCTCATTGGCGAGCATATAGGAAGCAATCACCATTTTGCCGTGGCCAGGGCCCGCGGCATGAAAAATACCGTAAGCGAGGCTTAAACCCGCTAGACCCCAGGCGGCCGCGCCGCTTTGTTTGGCGGCTCGGATGGCCCCGCTTAACAGGCGATAAAAGGCCGCCTCCTGCGCCATGATCCAGCCCACCATTGCACTGTGCGCGCCGCCGGCGGAGCCTTCATTGGCGCCGACCGCGAATGGGTGATGCATGCCCTGCCCAAGGGATTGGGAAGGCAGCAAGACCACCATGCAGAGCAGCGCGAGGGGCAAGACCGGCCACGCGTTCGCAAGGGCCAGCCCCGCGCGCCGCCAAACCGCGACGAAAGAAAACTCAGTTGGTTTCAACAAGGCCTCACGGACAAGCGACAATAATCCGGCTCGCGAGCTTGACCCCGAAATCATAGCCCGGCGACAGACCGCTGAAAAAGGCCTCTGAAAGTTTCTTGGTATCCGCGGTCGCCAACGGGTTTGCTCCAAGCACATTGACCGAGCATCCTTGCGGCGCGCCGGCCATGCCAACCGGATCCTGCTTGTCCATCTCGAAATCCACGAAGTAGGTTGGATCATAGATTTGAAAGGTGAAGGCTTTCGAGGCGCTCGCGGGGGTTTTCAACGGAAGCGTAAACCGCAGAACCACGAGTTTGTCCTCCCGCTGTTCCAGCGAATAGTCGATGGGCGTCCCGAATTCAACCTTTTGGCCTGCCTCCTTGGCGTAGGTGAAATAGGCGAATTCGGCGAGAGATTCGACGTTCGTCTTGGCGAGCGGCGCCAGCTCTTCCTTGGTCGCGAGCTGGCCATCCTTGCTCTGTCCTTCCGTCACGAAAGCCGAATACATCTCGTCGAACGTCCAGGCGTGACGTATGACCGCGATCTTGCCTTGTGCGTCGAAAATCACTTGCGCGCGCGCCGTTACCCATACGTGCGGATGCGCCGCCGCGTTTTGGG
>JBATYB010000423.1:0-4494 GCA_049673825.1 Methylocella sp.
TGGCGACGCCGCCGATATTTATGAATGCGACGGGCTGCGAAAAGCCCGCCGCAGCCGCAAGCGCGCGGTGAAACACAGGCACCAGCGGCGCCCCCTGCCCGCCTCGCGCCACGTCGGCGGCACGAAAATCATGAACGACCCTGATCCCTAATCTTGCGGCGAGACTCGCCCCGTCGCCGATCTGCATGGTGAGTCGGCGCTCGGGCCGGTGCAAAACAGTCTGGCCGTGAAACCCGATAAGACCGATCGAGGCGCGGTCGATGGAGTCCGCCGCGAGAAAGGCTTCGACCGCCTCCACATGGCGGCTGGTGATCATGGCCTCGGCCAGCGCCAAGCAGCCCGGCCGCGCATCGCGGTCCTCGAGCAAGGCCGCATCCCCGGCCGCGCGGCGCAGCAACGTCCGGTCCGCCTCGGCATAGGGAAAAAATCCGGTGCGGCCAAGGGTGACGATCTCTTGCCCGTCGGTCTCGATGATCGCGACATCGACGCCATCCATCGAGGTGCCGCTCATCAGCCCTATCGCGCGGACCGTTCGAATTGGTTCTCTCCCCCTGGCCATCGGCAACGTCTTCTTCTGAACTATTCGCAAACCGCTTTCAACGCCCACCACTCGCCAAACGAGAGCAAGGGCTCGCCTGATGGCGTGCTGCCCGCCGCCTCCAGCATCGCCATCCGGTCCGCCGTCATCGGATGCGAGGCGAAGATCGACAGGGGCCAACCGAAAAGCAGCGTAACTATCCGCCTAAGCTTTGTTGGCGTGCACATCTATCTTTTCGCATGGTCCCCGCCCTTTTTGACCCAACTTCCGCGCCGCCGCCCGTTGCAATGCCCTTCCCTTCCCCCTAAATCTCACGGCTCACAAATCCGACGGGATCGCGCGCCCTTGTTGCACCGGCGCGATCCTTTTGCCAAAGGCTTCCCGTGACCGGTGATTTTCGTCCTCAATCCGACTTTCTGAGGGTGCTCGTCAAGCGCGGCTTTTTGCATCAATGCTCCGATCTCGCGGGGCTCGATCAAATCGCGAAGAACGGCGATCTCATTGCCTATACCGGGTTCGACTGCACGGCGCCTTCGCTCCACGCCGGCTCCCTCGTCCAAATCATGCTGTTGCACTGGCTGCAAAAGACCGGCGGCAAGCCGATCGCGCTGATGGGCGGCGGCACGACACGGGTCGGCGATCCGTCCGGCAAGGACGCAACCCGCCAATTGCTCCCGCTCGAGACGATTGCCGCCAATAAAGAGGGGATCAAGCGTGTGTTCGCCAGGTTCCTGAATTTCGGCGAAGAAAAACATGACGCGATCATGCCCGACAACGGCGATTGGCTCGCCACGCTCAACTACATCGATTTTCTGCGCGACGTGGGGCGCCATTTCTCGGTCAACCGGATGCTGTCGATGGAATCGGTGAAACTCAGGCTCGAACGCGACCAGGAATTGTCATTTCTGGAATTCAATTACATGTGCCTTCAGGCCTATGATTTCATCGAGCTTTTTAGGCGCCATGGCTGCGTTTTGCAGATGGGCGGCTCGGACCAATGGGGCAACATCGTCACCGGGATCGACCTCGGCCGGCGGATGGGCACGCGCCAGCTTTACGGATTGACCTCGCCGCTCTTGACGTCCGCGTCGGGCGCCAAAATGGGCAAGACCGCGCAAGGCGCGGTGTGGCTCGACGAAGGCCTGTTCACCGTCTTCGACTATTGGCAATATTGGCGCAATTGCGAGGACCGGGACACCGGAAGGTTCTTACGGCTCTTCACCGAATTGCCGCTCGATGAAATCGCCCGGCTCGAAGCGCTGGGCGGCGCCGAGATCAACGAGGCGAAGAAGATTCTCGCCACCGAGGCGACCGCCATGGTGCATGGGCGCGAGGCGGCGTTGCGGGCAGCCGAAGCGGCGCGGAAAACCTTCGAGGAAGGCGCGCTTGCGGGAAGCCTGCCGAGCGTCGAAATCCCCGCCGCCGAGATCGAGGCGGGCCTTGGCGTGCTCACCGCTTTCGTCAAGGCGGGCCTCGTCGCCTCGACCGGCGAGGCGCGGCGTCAAATCAAAGGTGGAGGTCTCAAGGTCAACGATCAGACGGTCACCGATGAGCGCATGGCGATAGGACCGCGCGATCTAACCGGAGGCGCGGTCAAACTTTCGCTCGGGCGCAAGCGCCACGTCCTGTTGAAGGTCGCTTGATTCATCCTATCGCTGCGGATGCATGGGGTCGAAATCGACGACGCCAAAAATCTGGCGGAAGATTCCTGGCGTGATCGCTGACAGTGGATTGATGTTCAGGACCGGCGCGCTAGCCAAGCCGCTAATCCGGTAGTTGACCCCGATCAACCCTTCGTTGGAGCCGCCCCCGAGGATCAGGCCGACGACGGGTAACTTCGCGAACAAATTGTTGAAGGCATAAACGGGAACGAAAGTACCCTTCATATCGACCCGGTCATGCACGAAATCGAGGGAGCCTTCGACGGTTAGTCCGATCGCCTCGCCATGCATGGTGCCTTCGCTGAGATCGAGACGGCTGCCGTCGCGTTGGAAACGCACCTGCAATTTGTTGAAAGCGATCGCGCTGGCGTCGATTTTTTGCGCCTGGCCTGGGGTATCCAGCGGCGGAGCGCCCTCGACCACCAGCCGGCGCAAGGCGGGTTCGTCGCGCAAAACGAAATCGTCGATGAGAAGGACGCCGGCAAGCGAGTGCGGTCCAAGACGCAACCCGACCGAGAGCCGTCCGCGCTCCATGTGCTTGTAGAGGTCGAGGAACAACAACAGCGATCCAGCGTCCTCGCTGACGAGATTAAGCTGGGGAGACGCGCCGCCTCCGGTCAGATTGCACGAAATTGGCTGGCCGCCGAAGGTTCCGGCAAAAGTGAACTGCGTTATCTGATCGCCGCGTTTCGCAAATCTCAATTCGGCCCCGGTTATGGTCTGTTTGTTATATCCGCTCAAAATGCCGGATTTGACATCGAATTCGATCTCCTTGATTGGACCTGCCGCATTGCGCTCCTCGGCATTGCTTGGCCCGGCTCCATTGCTCGCGGGAGGGTTGAAAATCAGCGATTTTAAGAACGGCCTTGCGTCAATCGCGGTTCCCCGCACGATCACTTTCATTGTCTCGCCGGTTTTTATCGCGTCGATCTTCATATCGTCGCCCGCCGACAGCTTCACCTGCGGAAATTTCGCCGCGATAAGAGAGAGGCCCGCGCCAAGCTGCACATTGCCTCGCGCCTGAATGGTCCCGGCGTCGACAACGATCTGATCGAGCAAGGTCCCAGCGTCGTTGACGGCGAGCGCGAAGGCGACCTTTCCCGGCCGTCCCGCCGGCTTCGAAACGCCTGCAATCTCGATCGCGGCACGGCTCAAATCGAGCTCGATTCGCGCCTTAAGTTTTTCCCCGGTGCCGATGGGGGCAATTATTTTAGCGCCAATCGGTCCGCTCAAGCCGGGGATGGCGGCAAAACCCTGTCTCGCGCGCATGGCATCGTCCAGGGTCAAACCAATCGAAACTTCGCCGGGCTTGCCTGTCAATTTCTCGATGCCGATCGTGGCCGGAGCACCGAACATGGTGCCTTGCCCGCTCGCCCTTTGTCCCGACGGATCGACATTAACGGTGAGAGTCGCGGCGTCGAGCTTCTCGTTGCCGATCAGCCTTTCGGCGGTGAAATTGGTGACTGTCGCATTGATCTTGAGAGTCGTATCCGCCGGGCCGGTGTTGGGGCCGAGCTTCATATCGATGTCGAGACTGCCGCCGGCCTGTCCCGTCAGAGTGGACGAATCGAGCGGGAGACTCGCATAGGGTTTTAACGCGTCATAGGATAAAAGCTCCCCGATCGCCTCGACACTGCCCGTGACCTTGGCCTCCACCACCGCCGGCGCAGGTTTCAACTCAAAGTCGGCGACATGGAAACTGCCGTCCGACAAGGTCAGCACGCGGCCATTGCCGGCATCGAGGGCGGCATTCGCGACCGCGAAAGTCGCGGTCCGGCCGGTGACATGACCGGTACCATCGATGCCGCGCAAAGGCGGCACGCCCGGCAGAAACGCGAGGCTCGCATTGGCAACCATGAAATCGAGCAAGACCTTGGCATCGGGAGGCGGGTGTCCAGCCCGCATCGCCCGCAAATCGGCGCCATCGAAATCGAGCCGCAGGGTGCCATTCTCCACCGTTCCCTCGCTCGCGCGGGAAAGCAGAGAGGACCGGACCGGCGCCGCGACGAACGACGGCCACAGCCGCAGGACGGTACCGACAGGCGCCGGAGAGATCGATGCGCCGAGCCTTATAGGGGGTCCATTGCTCCAATCGATCCCGCCGGCCATCGCGATGCCGCCCAGCGGGCCGCCGAACAAAAACCGGTCGATGACAAGCTTTTTTTCAGCCAACTACAGCCGCGCCGCCAAGTCGCTGTGATCGATCGAAATCGGCTGTTCTCCGGGCCGCTCGGGACCCGCCGCGCTGGGCTCCGCATTGGCCAGCTCACTCGACCACGGATCGCCCTCTCGATG
>JBATYB010000424.1:0-2685 GCA_049673825.1 Methylocella sp.
GAACCGGGTATGACTTTCCCTTTAACCCCAAGCATCGGCCAAAGCATGGCAGGCGCAAAACCGGAAAACCGTTTTGACGAAAAACCAGCCGAAGCATCGGTCCGGCCCTGTCCGATCTGCGGCAAACCCGCGGCTTTCACCGAACGCCCGTTGTGTTCAAAGCGCTGCGCCGACGTCGATCTTCACCGCTGGCTCGGCGGGGTTTACGCCATTCCGGCCGCTCATGAATCGGACGCGGAACCCGATGGCGGGGGCAAGCAGGGCCAAGATTTCCGAGCCGTAAAATAATCCGAGTCTTCTTTCCGGACGCTGCATGTTTTTCGTTGCCTCGAAGATCTTCTGGTTCGTTGCCGAGCCGGTATCCCTGGCCATTGTCGTGGGCGTCGTGGGGATCCTTCTTGGGTTCACCCGGTTCGCGCGGCCGGGGCGGCCTCTTATGGCCGGCGCGATTCTCGCGCTCGCCGTGGGCCTGCTCACCCCTATCGGAGCGGTTCTTTTGCGGCCCTTGGAAGACCGGTTCCCGCAGCCGCCCCCCGATATTTCCGGGCCGGCCGGGATTATCGTCCTTGGCGGCGCCTTGGACACGGAAAAATCGGAAGCGCGCGGCCAGGTATACTTCAGCCCGGATGGTGCCCGAATGACGGCCGGTGTTGAATTGGCGCGGCGGTATCCATCCGCGCGGCTCGTCTTCACCGGCGGGCCGGCGGGTTTGCTAGGCGAAGAGCCGCCGGAGGCGATCGGCGCGCGAAAACTCTGGCTCTCGCTGGGCGTGCCAGCCGAACGCATGACGTTCGAGGCGAAGTCCCGCAATACTTGGGAAAATGGCCTGTTCACGCGCGATCTCGTCAAGCCGAAGCCGGGAGAGGTCTGGCTCCTTGTGACCTCGGCCTGGCACATGCCGCGTTCCGTCGGGATATTCAGGCGGCTCGGTTTCGATGTGATTCCTTATCCGGTTGCGTATCGCACTTTTGGCGATAAACGGGATTTTCTGGTGCCCACGTCCATGATCGACAAAGTTATCATGCTCGATTATAGCGTCCATGAATGGGCTGGGCTCTTGGCCTATTGGCTGACCGGCAAAACGGACGCGCTGTTTCCGGCGCCTTGAGCGCCGCTCGGGGCGCTTTTCGAAGGCGTCGCGGTGGCCGAAAGCGCGCGCACCCTGGCTTTGGTTTTACGGGCCTATGCGATCAAGCTCCGGCAAATGCAACGCAAATTCCGCCATGAGTCAATTGCCAGCCGCCCATGAAACCCACTCTCGTCATCGCCGACAAAACCTATTCGTCCTGGTCGTTCCGGCCGTGGATTTTGATGCGCCATTTCGGCGTCGCGTTCGATGAAGTCGTGATCCCGATGGCGCAAGAAAATACCCGCGCGGAAATGTTGCGCTTTTCCCCGGCCGGCAAATGTCCATCGTTGCACGACGGCAAAATCGTCGTATGGGATTCGCTCGCGATTATCGAATATGTCGCCGAGCTCGATCCGCGCATGCCAATCTGGCCGAGGGCGCGGGCGGCGCGGGCGCAGGCGCGTTCGCTCGCCGCCGAAATGCATTCGGGCTTCATGGGCATGCGCGGGCTGCTGCCGATGAATATGCGCCGCAAGGTCAAACAACGCGAGCTGACTCCCGAGGCAAGCGCCGATGTCGCCCGCCTCGAGCAGGCTTTTGGGCAAGCCCGCGGGGAGTTCGGTCAAGCTGGCGCCTTTCTCTTCGGCGATTTCTCGGCGGCCGACGCGATGTTCGCGCCGGTGGTCAATCGTCTGCATGTGTATAAGGTGGCGGTCACGCCCGGCACGCGGGCCTATATGGACGCGATGATGGCGCTGCCCGCCTGGCAAGACTGGAGCGCGCAAGCCCAAGCTGAAACCTGGATCGTCGACAAATATGAAATCGCCTGAATCCGCATGTGCCGGCGTCTCGGGCTCGCGCAAGGGGCCGGGCGTCGCAGGCGGATCGTGCCTCGCCGGCACTCATGCTAAAAATGCTTGCCGTTGTGCCCCGCAAGCACGATCTATAAAAATCTGAACAGCGTAGTTCGCGAGGAGCCAAGTGGGTCAACCAGGGGATAAAGGCGCGGTCGCCGCGCCGCAGTCCAGCACCAAAACGAATATCGACGAATTTCTCGCGGTTGCGGCGAAATTGCCCGCGACGCCGGGTTCGGGGCGGGGCCGGCTCGTTTTCGCGCTCGATGCCACGATGAGCCGGCAAGCCACCTGGGACATGGCGCAAGGCGTGCAAGGGCGGATGTTCGCAACGGCGGCGGCGCATGGCGGTCTCGATGTCCAGCTCGTTTATTACCGGGGCTTTTCCGAGTGCAAGGCGTCGCGCTTCGTGGCGGGGGGACAGAGCTTGGCATCCCTTATGACCAAGATCGGGGTCGGTGCCGGCCAGACGCAGATCGAAAAGGTCTTGCGTCACGTCCTCGATGAAACGCGGAAAACTCCGGTCCGCGCCTTGGTCTTCGTTGGCGATGCGATGGAAGAGCGGCTCGACGTTCTGGCCGGGCTAGCCGCCGAAATCGGGCTTTTGGGAGTGAAGGCTTTCCTGTTCCAAGAGGGGCGCGATAGTGCTGCGGAACAGGCTTTCCGGAAGATCGCGCTGCTGACCGGGGGCGCCTACGCAACTTTCGATTTATCCTCGCCCGAGCGGCTCATCGCGCTTCTGACGGCCGCGGCGGCTTATGC
>JBATYB010000425.1:0-2606 GCA_049673825.1 Methylocella sp.
GACATAAGCAATCACCTCGTCGCGCCTCTCCTGACAGAAATCGATATCGAAATCCGGCATCGAAACGCGTTCCGGATTGAGGAAGCGCTCGAACAAGAGACCGAAGCGTATCGGATCGAGATCGGTGATCGTAAGCGCATAGGCGACCAAGGACCCGGCCCCCGATCCGCGTCCCGGCCCGACCGGAATTTCCCGCGATTTGGCGTATTTGATGAAATCCGCGACGATCAAGAAATAGCCGGGGAAATTCATCTTGACGATGACGTCGAGCTCGAAGGCAAGCCTTGCGCGATAATCGCCGGCCGTGAAGCCTTGCGCCGGGCCATGCGCCGCAAGACGCGCCGCCAATCCCCTCTCCGCCTCGGCGCGGAGCTCTTGCGCTTCCGCTTCGATCCCGCCATTTGCGGCAAAACGCGGCAGAATCGGTTTGCGTGTCAGCGGCCGGTAGGCGCAACGCAACGCGATCTCGACGCTGTTGCGGGGCGCCTCCGGAAGGTCGGCGAAACGCGCGATCATTTCCGCGCGCGTCTTGAAACGATGCTCGGGCGAAAGCTGGCGGCGGGCGCCGTCGCTGACGACGGTCCCGTCGGCGATGCAGATCAAGGCATCGTGCGCTTCATAATCGGAGGCCGCCGCGAAAAACACTTCGTTGGTTGCAACGAGCGGCAGCGAGGCGAGATAGGCGAGATCGAGGAGACGCGGCTCGATCGCGCGTTCGGAGGCAAGCCCGTGACGCTGGATTTCGACATAGAGCCGGCCGGGAAACAGCTTCTCGAGCGCCGCCGCGCGGGTAAACGCCAGTTCCGCCCGGTCATCGGCGAAGACCCGGTCGAGGGGACCGCTTGGGCCGCCTGTCAGCGCGATCAACCCTTGGGTTCGCCCTTCGAGGCCCGCGATGGCAACATGCGGCGGATCTCCAGGTTCCGGGTCGAGCCAGGCGCGCGAGGCAATATGCATCAGGTTCGAATAGCCCGCGGCGTCCTGGGCCAAGAGCACGATGGACGCGTCGCTCGCCTCGCCGCGTGGCCTTGCCGCGCCGTCCTGAAAGGCGATGGCGATTTGCAGGCCGATGACCGGCTGCACCCCTTCTTTCGCCAGTTTCTCGGAAAACTCCAGGGCGCCGAAGAGATTGTTCGAATCGGTGATCGCCAGCGCCGGCATCGCATCGGCGAGGGCAAGCTTGGCGAGCCTGGCGACCGGCACCGCCCCCTCGCGCAGGGAATAGGAGCTGTGCACATGCAGATGCACGAAACCGGCGGCGTCGCGGATGCGGCTTACATCGCCGGCGCCGTCGCGGTCCGCTTGATTAACTCGCACGTGCGCGATCATTGCCTTCGTGCCAATTTGCCACGTCGCCGCCTCCGGCACGTCTTGGCGTAACCGATTGCTACCCTTAATCCAAGGACGCTAACAGCCTGTCTCAAAAATCTCGCCCTCATCCTGCGGAGGCCTGAAAGGCCGTCTCGAAGGACGAGGGAACCGTAGATCGCGCGTTTGGCCCTCGCCCACGTGCTTCGAGACACTTGCTTCGCAAGCTCCTCAGCATGAGGGTGAGGGATGAGGTCCTTCGCCCTATTGCCCTGGAAGCGGCGGGTGGCGCGATGGTGGCTACTGCGCCGGGGCGGGAGCTACGGCAAAATAGTGTGGCCGCTTGGCGTCTAGCTCTATGTAGGCAAACACGCCGCTGTTGCACCAGGCGGCGCCAGCACTCCCCGGCGCGTTGCCCGAGCAGTCGATGGGCACTTTGGCGGCCGGGTTCAGCGCCGTCTCGCAACTGGTGTCGCCCTGCTGGCATATGGGCCAGGCCGGCACCCCTCCGTTTGGCTGTGACTTGAGCTTGAACGTATATTGATTGCCGAAAGCCGAATTGTCCACCCAGCTAAACGGACAGGCACTGGGGTTGGTCGAGCTGATGGCAAAGCTGCGGAAATCGGGATTCACAGGTTTGTTTGGAACAAGCGTGCAGACACCGTACTTCGTAAACTGGACGCGATCGGTTGTCGCACCTCCAAAACTCACGTTAATAAACGGCGTGGCGTGATTCGGGTTCGGCAATCCATTCACCCCTCCGACGGCGAGGATAAGCCCGTCGCCGGCGACTTGCATATTCCCCACGGCGTCGTCGACGGAGTAGGCATAGACATACGGCGCGTTGATATAGTCTGCACCATGGATCAGCACCGCGTAGGGGTTGAATCGTCCTTTTAGCGTATTTTCCCCTACCTCAGCTGGCCAATACTGCAATAAATCAAATTCCTTTTTGACTGCTTGATACTTGGCATAATTTCTCGGTTTATTCGGGATATCCACGAAGTAGCCTGGGGTATTTTCAAGCAGGTTACCCGTGGTGTTAGTACAATTTATATTAAATGGAGCCCAGCCGTGCACATGCGCCAGCAGCAATACCCTGGTCAGCGGCACGGGATTCGGATTCATCTTGTCGGAGTTGCAGCCAAACGACGGATTCTTGTAGGTCAGCACGTAGTTGGCATAGTTGGCCTGGAACAGCGTCCTTACGTCGCGCATGAGCGGACAAATTGGTAATGTTCCATTTTGTGCGACGCATAGTGTCCAACGTGTTGCGAGGTCGTTTATCGGTGCCCATG
>JBATYB010000426.1:0-4994 GCA_049673825.1 Methylocella sp.
ACTTCGCCATGCAATTCCGCCGCAGCGGCTTTGCGTCACATGCAAATATTTCCGGCCGAATGTGCATCCCGAGGCGGCGGAGCCGCATCACTGCGCATTCGTCGATGCACCCTTCGGCAATCGCGCGCTGCGCCTCGATTGCGCCGAACATGAGCAAGCGGGGGCACCCGAAATGGCGCGCAACTGGAATGCCTTCATGACCCATCGCCCGCGCCCGGAGGTCCGGCCATGACATTCAGCCGGCCCCCGTGGCCGGATCATGCGGGCCAAAGCCTTTCGCGCGTAGGCCGGGCGGAGCCCGTCCGGGGCCACTCGACGGGAGGACGACGCCGAACGCCCGCTCCAAACCGGCGTTCTGATTCGCAAGCCAACCGTCTTTTTACATACTAAGGAGAGACCCATGCCAAGAGTGAACCTTGTTGATTCCGCAACCGCAACCGGCGCTGCGAAGCCGCTGCTCGATGAGATCAAGGGCGCCTTCGGCACGGCGCCGAACATGTTCCGCGCCGTCGCCAATTCGCCCGCTGCCTTGAAGAGCATGTGGGGCGCGTTCGGGGCGCTTGGGGCGGGAACGATCGGCGCCAAGCTCGGCGAAAAGATCGCCGTGGCGGTCGCCGACCGGGACGCCTGCTCCTACTGTCTCGCCGCGCATACGCTGCTTGGAAAAAATGCGGGCGTGAGCGGGCAGGACATGGCGGATGCCCAGGCCGGGCACTCGGATGACCCCAAGACCGCCGCCGCGCTCGCCTTCGCGCTAAAGCTGGTTGAGCACCGGGGGCAGGTGGCGGACGCGGATATCGAGGCCTTGCGCGCGGCAGGCTTCGACGACGGTCAAATCGTCGAGATTATCGCCCATGTCGCGCTCAACCTGTTCACCAATTACGTCAACATCGCGCTCGACGTTCCGGTGGACTTCCCAAGCGTGAAATTCCGCCGCGCCGCTTAGAGCGCGTCCCGATCGAATAGAATCATTTGATCGAGGACGCCGCTCAAATTCAATGAGTTGGAGCAAGTCGGAATCGAAAGAGCCGAGCAACTTTTGTAAGGCCATGCCCCAACGTCCGATGTCCGGGGCGGATTGCCGCCCCGGATCTTCGGAGCGGCGGCCTCCATGCCGGCACCTGCCGGCAACGCAGGCTCACGCGGTGATTCGTTCCTCCTCGTCGCGCGGCTCGCGCAGGACATAGCCGCGCCCCCAAACCGTTTCGATATAATTGCGGCCATCGCTCGCATTGGCGAGTTTTTTGCGCAGCTTGCAGATGAAAACGTCGATGATCTTCAGTTCCGGCTCGTCCATGCCGCCGTAGAGATGGTTGAGAAACATTTCCTTCGTCAGGGTCGTTCCCTTGCGCAGCGAGAGCAGCTCCAGCATCTGATATTCCTTGCCCGTCAAATGCACCCGCGCGCCCGCGACCTCGACGGTTTTCTGATCGAGATTGACGATAAGATCTCCCGTCGCGATGACCGATTGGGCGTGGCCTTTCGAGCGCCGTACGATGGCCTGGATTCGCGCGACCAGCTCGTCCTTGTGGAACGGCTTGGTCAAATAATCGTCGGCGCCGAAGCCCAAGCCCTTGACCTTGTCCTCGATCGCGGCGAGCCCCGAAAGAATGAGGATCGGCGTCTTGACCTTGGCGACGCGCAGAGTGCGCAACACCTCGTAGCCCGACATGTCGGGGAGGTTCAGATCGAGCAAGATGATATCGTAATCGTAAAGCTTGCCGAGATCGATGCCTTCCTCGCCGAGATCCGTCGTGTAGACATTGAAACTCTCGGATTTCAGCATCAGCTCTATGCTTTGCGCCGTCGCGCTGTCGTCTTCAATCAGTAGAACGCGCATGTGAGGTCCCAGCCTTCCCCCCGTCGGTCGCCTTGCCGGCGCGCAAAATCGCTTCAAGTCCCCCGCGGCGGCTGTTCAGGCCGGATGTCCCGAGAGGGGGCTCGCTACGAATTCCGTAACCTTAACGGGCATTGGTTAACAAAAACATTCCGTCGAAAAGATGGTTCAAACTCGCCGTCGCCTGCCTCGCCACGGTCACGCGGTTGATTCGTTTCGCCGCCTCTTGCCGCAAATCTTGGCGAACGAAGCTTGCGCGACGAAGGACAGCGAACGCTGGCCTTTGATTTCGCGGGTTCAAAACCCCGCGAAACCGCGGTTGGCGCCGCCGCCGCGCACCCGCCGGATCGAAGCACGGGACAACATACGTGCCGGCCACGGCTCGGAAAGATTTGCGCCGTCTCGCTCGCAGGTAACGAATGGGCAACTTTACTGGGGCAGAGTTGAACCGCGCGGAAACCCCGCGGGCGAACCGGGCTGGCGCATTTCCCGATCGGAAGAGTTCATCCGATCGAAAAGGACCCGCGTTATATCTGCATTATATCAATGAGTTGGAGCAGGTCCTTGTTGATGAAATCTGGCCCTTTCTTCAAGACCTTGTCTCGGGTCCAACTTGCGTCTTGGAGTTGAAGAAATGAAGTCGCGGGATAGCCTTGCGCGTCTCAGGCGCTTCCAGGTCGACGAAACGCGCCGCCGGGTCGCGCAGATCGAAACGATGATAGCCGAGTTTTCCAAGATGGCGCGGGAACTCGAGCGTGAAATCGCAATCGAGGAGCAACGGGCCGGCATATCCGATATATCCCATTTTGCCTACCCTACTTACGCGCGTGCCGCGCGCGCGCGGCGGGACAATCTCCGACGCTCGGCGGAAGAGCTGACGACTCAGCTCGACGAGGCCCGCCTTTTTCTTGAGGAAGCCCTCGCCGCCCCCCGCAAAGGGCGGATTCTCGATGGCGACGGCACGACCCTGCTGGCAGGATAGCGGCCGGAAATCCGGTTCGGCGCTCGCGCCCATTGAAGCCAGAACTTTCTTGCTTATTCTCATGTGAGGCGAAGGCATCGGCGATGGCTCCGCGCGCCGTTTACTTGAAGTTACCGCTTGCCATCGGAGCACGCATTGTGCACCGATGCCGCCCGGGCACGGCGGCGGTGGCTCGCGTCGCGGCGCGGCCAGTCATGCCCCTCCGGAGAGCAATGAAGCGCATACTTGATTTTGTCTGGCCGCTGATGGGCCTCGCCGCGGTTGCCGTTTCGCTCTGGCTTCTCCACCGGGAGTTCGAAGGCGAAGCCGTTGGGCCGGAGGTCTGGGATCACCTAAAATCGATTTCACCCGGACATTATCTGCTGGCGGTCCTATCGACTCTCGTCGCTTATGCGGCGTTGGCTTGGTACGATCGGATCGCGCTGCTCCATCTCGGCGTGAAGAATATCTCCTGGGTCTTCATCTCGCTCTGCTCCTTTACGACCTACGCCCTCTCGCATAATATTGGCGCAACCGTTTTTTCAGGCGGAATTGTCCGCTATCGCGCCTATCACACGAAAGGGCTGAGCGCGGCGCAGGTCGCGGTTCTTGTTGCAATCTGCTCGTTGACGTTCCTCCTCGGCACCGTCCTAATCGGCGGCCTCATATCCGTTCTGGAGCCGGAGCAATTAGGCCGCTTCCGCGGGTTGCTGCCGGCAAATTTGCGGTTTCTCACCGATAAGGCGACCGCCCGGCTGGTGGGCGTGGTTTTCCTCGGCGGCGTCGCCGTCTATGTGGTCGGTTCCGTTTTCAAATTTAAGCCCCTGATAATAAGGGGTTTCCGGCTGGAATATCCGAAACCGGAAATCGCCGCGCGGCAATTGCTGGCGGCGCCCCTCGAAATCCTCGGAGCCGCGGGAATAATCTATTTCGCATTGCCGGAGGCCGGCAATCCCGGCTATTTCATCGTGCTCGGGGTATTCCTCTTCTCGTTTGGCGCCGCGCTCTGGTCCAGCGCGCCAGGCGGCTTGGGCGTATTTGAATGGTTCTTCATCAGCGCCATGCCGGAGATGCCAAATACTCAGGTGCTGGCGGCTTTGCTGGTCTTCCGGCTTACCTACCTGCTGATCCCCCTTTTCGTGTCGTTTTTCGTGATCATCATCTTCGAACGCAATAGGCTAAAGGAAGTGCTTCACCATAAGGGCAGCCATCCCGGGCCCGGCCTAGAGATAAAGCCAACGGCCGACAGCAAGCGCGCCAGCGTCCCTTAATGCGCTTCCAGAAAAGCCGTCCCCTCGCCACATTATGGTAACACGCCGCCGATCCGCTTGTGCGAGCGCCCGTAATTGCTTCCGTAACGGCCGTTAGGACGCAAGTCTCCCCGCGACAAACGTGCCGCCGGGATCATGCTTCCATCCGCGGCTTCGGCCCCGGCGCCGCGATGCCCGTCCGCGGCTTCGGCCGCCGCGCATGTTCGCGATTGATCGCCTGCCCCCGCGCCCGCGGCATCGCCGTCATCCGCCGCTCCCTTTGCGATGACGGAACGGCCTCGCCTCCAATTCGTCAACCGGTCCCAAAAACCGCGTCCGCTTCAGTCTTCAAACCGACCCCCTACTTCTTTTCGCCCATAGCTTGGCTAATGACAAATGAATATTTTCGCAATTCCATTAATGACAAAAGCGTTTTAACATGTGCGCATGGCGGCAACCTTTCAAACAGCAATCGCCCATCGGCGCTTGGCCAAAGCGGGAGGCTTTGCTGTCAAGCTTGCGCCTCCATGGGGGGTTTTCGGACGGGCCTTCGAGACGGAGGTGGCGCTTCGCCGGCCGTTTCTTTGGCTGCCGGTCGCGGCAGGCACGGGTGTCGTCCTTTATCTTTACGCCGATCGCGAACCTTCGCTTTGGCTTATCGCGCCCGCGGCCGTATCTTTCGGCGTTCTCGCTTATCTTGCCCGCGCGAACCGGGTCGCGTTTTTTTTCCTTTGCGGTTTTTGCGCGGTTTTTGCGGGCGAACTGTCGGCGGCGTTGAGGACGGCGCGGGTCGCGGCGCCGGTCCTCGACAAGATCAGGATCGTAGCGCTCCAAGGTTTTATCGAGGAGATGGACTTTCGCCGGAATGGCGCGCGCTTTCTGTTGCGGGTTCATTCCGCCGAAGGGCTCGCGCATGATGAGACGCCGTTCCGGGTAAGGCTTACGA
>JBATYB010000427.1:0-3572 GCA_049673825.1 Methylocella sp.
GCAGGAGCCGCTTCAGGACGATGCCGAAATCTTGTGGTCCACCCGCGATCTGGGAAACGCGACGTTTTCGCGTGCAGTCGCTCTTTCGATGGACGAGGTCCAGGCCCAGGTCGCCGAGCAGGTGAAAAACACGCTCGCGGCGGGCGCCAAGCCGCTGCCTTTGCCACCGCAACTTCTTCTGATGCGGACGTCCCGCGCTTATCTTCCGGGCGTTCTTGCCTATGCCAATCCCGCCGATCCGATCACGACGGCCCCATTTTCCACGATCGAAGTGCGCATGGTCCCTGAAAACGTGACCAATGTTGGACGTTCGCCGCAAGCCGTGCAGCCGACGCAAATGGAGGAGCGCCTCGTCGTGGTCCATCACGGCGAGACGATTGAAGGCGTGCTGCGCGGCGCCGGGCTGACGAAGGACCAGGTCATCCGCATTGTCGGCGCTTTCGGCGTCGCGCGGGGCGAAGCCGCGGTCGCGGAAGGGGCGCGTCTCAAACTCCTCTTCGCCGATCTCGATGGCTCCGGAACTAACATGACCCTGGCGCGCCTTTCGGTTTATTCCGGCGAAACCTTGGAAACGAACATTGCGATCGATGACCACGGCGGCTATGTCCGGGTGACTCCGCCGCGTCACGTCAAGCGGCCGAGCCGGGACGATAGCGACGATACCGATGATGCGAATGGCATGCGGCTTTACGATTCGTTTTACGAAACCGCGCTGAAACAGGAAATTCCGCGTCCGGTCATCGACGATCTCGTCCGGATTTTCGCCAATGACGTCGATTTTCAAGGAGCCGTGACCGCCGGCGATTCCTTCGAGGCGTTCTACGACGACAGCGAGGAAGGCGAAGGACACCACGAGCTTCTCTACGCGGCGATCACCGCCCGCAACGAGAGTTTCCGCTACTACCGTTTCCGGACACCGGATGACGGTCTTGTCGATTACTACGATCAAGACGGCCGCTCGACGCGCAAATTCCTGGTTCGCATGCCGATTGTGGGAGGCCGATTGACGTCCGGATTCGGGATGAGGTTTCACCCGATCCTCGGCTATTACCGCATGCACACGGGAGTCGATTGGGCGGCGCCGGTCGGCACGCCCATATTTGCCGCCGGCAATGGCACGATCATGGAGGCGGGATGGGATTCGGGCTATGGCCGCCGCGTCGAGATTCAGCACGCCAACGGCTACATCACGACCTATAATCACATGTCCGGGTTTGCCCGCGGGGCGATTGTAGGCGCCCATGTGCGGCAGGGCCAGGTCATCGGCTATCTCGGTCAAACCGGCCTCGCGACCGGCCCGCATCTCCATTACGAAATCATAGTGAACGGCCATTTCGTCGATCCGTTGCGGGTCAAGCTCGCCCGCACGCGGGAATTCGACGGCCGCATGCTCGCCAATTTCAAGCGTGAGCGCGACCGCATCGAAAGCTTGGTCCTCAAATCTCCCAACGCGCCCAGGGTCGCGGCGCGGCAGCCGTGACGCGCGAGGCCTCGCGGCGCAGGAATGATGGTAAGCCTCCGGCGAGGACCGCATTGAGAGATGGCCGCGCGCTTCCGGGGCCGGCCGCCACTTCGCGCGACGGCGGCGTCCATCCGGCGGCCGGTTTCCGGGACACCGGCGGGCTGATCCCGGAAACCCAAACGCTCGCGGAGGCGTCTTACCCAACGATCGGACGTTCCCAGATGTCTCTTTGTTTACCGCTCCATAATTGAATCCAAGATTGTCGCCCGCGATATAGCCATAAGCGCCTTTTTCATAGGCGGCCTGCAACCAAACTTGTCGCCGGGGGAAATATAATCGGCGTTCTATTTAAGGCCGCCGTGAGCCGCAAAGCCGTAGGAATTGCCGGTCAAGGCCGGGAAGACGTAGGTAGTTGGGGGCGTGCCAAGGGCATTGGCCCCGAAAAGGCTGGCGTCTACCTGATGGGCCGCCGTCGGCAATTGCACCGCGCCCCAAGGCTGGTCGAGGCGGAGAGTTGCGACGACTTCCGGCACCCGCGAGCCCGGCGGCCCAAAAACGGACAAGCTGTCTGCCGCCTATTTCGGGCATATCAAGTGCTCCTGACAGGCCGGATCTTAAAAGTTGACCTGGGCCCGCATTTCGACAATTTGCGGATGGATCCCGTTACTATTAGGCCGGTTCCAAGGCGCCCCCAGCTGCAGCACATCGACCCAGTTGGCCATGAAGCGGATGCCGACGTCGGGATACCAGTTGAGGCCAACCGTGAAATCTGTCTCCCTGCCGCCCTGGATGTTGGAAGGGACGCCGACAGGCTGGAGGACTAGGAAGCCGCCAGAGTTTAGATTGATTTGGCTTAGCCGTGCAACGACCTCCCACGCGCCGGTGCCGCCCGCGCTCACCGGATTGAGGATTTTGATCTGGTCGAAGGTTCCCGGCCAACTGTATGTCCCAGGATATGTCCGATAGGATTCAGCGCGCGAGTCCCCGGTCAGATACCAAGTGGCAAAGACGTAGTAACCACTGAAGTTGACCGAGGTGCCGCCGGGGGCATGGAGTTGCTCGATGAGTGCCGCGGATCGATCGTAGTGCGTGGCCATATATTCCGCCTGAACCGAGAAGGGGCCATGGGCGGCGACAGCCTCGGCACCAAAGTCCCAGAAGTCTTTGACGCAGTTTTCTCCCACCAGTTGGGTTGCGGCCGATGCGGCGCAGGTGAGAGGTTGGGTGCCAAGCAGGTTCGTGCCAAGAATATTGGCTTCCTCCTTCAAGGTGCTTCCCGGTTGCAAGACCCTGTCATCGCTGGCGGCGGTGGCGTCATTCGGATCCTGATAGCGCACGGAGCCGCCGAAATGCAGCAGGCTTTCCTCGGTCAGGATGGGGGCATAGGTGAGCCGGCCGACCGCGTCCCAATATTGGTGACCTCCAGCCACGGGGTTGAGAAGACCGGATGAACCCGCGGCGGGTGCCCCGACGGCGGAGGGGTTGCCGTCTTCGACGCTCGTGGTGAAGATACCGCTCTTGAAGGACCAATTGGAATTGCCAGTAAGGCCCGGCGCGGCGCCGCCAGTGATTGCGGCGAAACCGATGTGGCGATTGCCAGCCAGCGCGTCGGTTGCCAACGCGCGTTCAATGAAGTCTCTGTAGTTGTCGTTAGTTGACCTATCCAGGGTGCTGGGTTCGTAGAAATTCCCGAGCTGGAAAGCGACCAACGGCTCAAAGTAACGAAACCCGATGTAAGCGTCCCGAATTCCCCCTACAACAAGACCGTTGGGCGACCCCGCGAATTCATACTGAACCTTGTAGTCCCAGAATTTGAATGCCGTGCCTTCGGCTTGCAGGCGAGCCTGACGGATGCCCACTTGATTGGAGAATCCCGACGCGGCCACCGCGGGAAGCGCCTTGTTGCCCAAAAATGCCGGCGCGGGTAGGCTGGAAACCCCACCGTCCACGTATACGCGGCCGCCGATCCTGAAGCTGAAATCCCCGTCTGCGGACTCGACCTTCAGTCCGTTGGTGAAGCTTACGAAAACCGGGAGAGGCGGCGGCGGACAGGGGGCGTCCTTACACACCATCCCGGGCGGCGGCGGCGGCGCGGCGTTAGGAACGCCAC
>JBATYB010000428.1:0-1680 GCA_049673825.1 Methylocella sp.
CTACGGCAAAGACTTGAAGCTGAAATACCGTGGCCGCCTCGACGAAGGCCGCACTGCGCCGCCTCCGGCGGGCGCGCGGCGGGAGCTTGTCGAGGCGATGCGGAGCATCGCGGCCACAGGCCTGGCGCCCGCCGATCAACTTCCGTCGATCGGCTGTTCGATCAAATGGAAGGCGGCGTAGCCTTGTCGCGCGTAAAACTCCACGCGCCGCCGCCCGCCACCGCGAGATAAAGGAGGACAAAGCAATAGAGGACCGCAAGCTCGCCATGATTGAGAATGGGAAAGAAGCTTTTCTGCGCGTGCGCGAGAAAATAGGCAACTGCCATCTCGCCGGAGAGGATGAAAGCAACCGGGCGGGTGAAGACGCCGAGGAGAAGCAGAACGCCGCCGGCGAGCTCCAGAACGCCCGCGATGCCCAGGAGCGACAGGAGACGGAGGTTGTCGAACATAGCGACATGCGGAAAGCCGAAAAGCTTCGCCGTGCCGTGCTGGAGAAGCAGCAGGGCCGTGACGATCCGCAAGAGTCCAAGGAGCCGCGGCTGCCAAGCAGCGGCGATCGGCGCCAAATCCATGATGACCATTCCTTTGCCGAAAGAACCTCGCGCGGGCGTTTCCCCATTGCCGGCGCGGCACCATTGCGCTCCCGTGACTCGAACGCCACGTATTCCGTCCTATATAAGCTCCGCCGGCATCCGAGGTATCAGCAGATGATTTCCATCGCAATTATTTTGGCCATTGTCCTGTCGGGGGCGCTTGGCATCTCGCTAACGTGCCGTCAGGCCGCCGCGGTTGCCGCCCATCGCGAGCACGTTCCGGACGCGTTTGCCGGCTGGATCAGCGCCGAGGAACACCGCCGGACGGCCGCCTATACCCTGGCCGGCACGCGGCTGGCGATCGCGGAGACCGTCTTCGACACCGTCCTCGCGGTGCTTTGGCTGATTGCCTTGCTCGGTCCGCTCTACGCGTCGGTGGCGCAATTCATCGCTCCCGGCATCTCCCGCGCCGTCGCCGTCGTGGTTGCTTTCGCGCTGGTTGGGCGCGTTCTTCATCTGCCTTTCTCGATTTACAGCACCTTCGCGCTGGAAGCCCGCTTCGGCTTCAACCGTGCGACCCCGGCGATGTTTCTGCGCGACCGGATAAAAGGCGTGGCGCTCTCGGCTCTCCTTGGGGTCCCTTTGCTTTATGGTCTGTTCTGGCTGCTGCGCGTCATGCCCGACACCTGGTGGCTCCTCGGCTGGGCGGCGTTGATGGCACTGACGATCGCCATGAGCGTGATTTATCCCGCCGTCATCGCGCCCTTGTTCAATAGGTTCACGCCCATCCCGGACGGAGCGTTGAGGACGCGCGTCGAAGCGCTTCTTGCCAAATGCGGTTTCGCATCCAAGGGGCTCTACGTCATGGATGCCTCCCGGCGTTCGACGCACGGCAACGCCTATTTCACCGGCTTCGGCAAGGCCAAGCGAATCGTTTTGTTCGACACGCTTCTGCAAAACCATACGCCTGACGAAATCCTGTCCATTCTCGCCCATGAACTGGGGCACTACAAACTCGGACATATCGGTCAGCGCATTGCCGAGACGGCAGTGCTCACTTTTGTTGGCTTTGCTGTCCTGCGTTGGGTTTTCGCCGCCGGCGGATTGGCTGGCGCGTTCGGTCTGCCAGCCGATCCCGGCGTTGTTT
>JBATYB010000429.1:0-5187 GCA_049673825.1 Methylocella sp.
GTTCCGGCGCGCAGCCCACGCTCCTGGCCGCCGCCGCGCAGGAGCGCTTCTCTTATGTGGTAAGAGTCAGAGCGAAAACAAAGCGCCCCGGCGCCTTTCGGGCCGCCGAATTTATGCGCCGAAAAGACGATCGCGTCCGCTCCCAAGCTCCCGATGTCACAATCGATCCTGCCCGCCGCCTGAACGGCATCGCAGACCAGAAACCCGCCCGCCGCATGGATCATCTCCGCCGCCGCCGCGACGGGCTGAATAACCCCGGTCTCGTTGTTGGCGGCCTGAAGGGCCAGCATAATGCGATGCCCCGCGGCGCGCGCGCGGGCGAGGGTGGCGCCAAGCGCCTCGATATTGAGAACGCCGCGAGGAGTCAGACCGGCAAGTTCAAGTTGCGCGGCCGCAAAACGGTGGCCCGCAAGGACAGCGGGATGTTCCCCGGCACTTGCCACGAGCAGGTCGAAGGGCCGTTTTTCGTCCGGCGTCTCGATAGAGGGCGTCAGCGCCAAATTCAGCGCCTCCGTTCCTCCAGAGGTAAAAACGATATTTTTGGGCGCGACGCCGGCAAAAGCGGCCACCTCGGCACGGGCAGCTTCGATTATGGCCCGCGCGGTTCGCCCTTCGGCATGAACGGAGGAGGCGTTGCCGCAAAGATCGAAGGCCGCGCACATGGCCTCGCGCGCCGCGGGATGCAGGGGCGCCGTGGCGTTATGGTCAAGGTAAACGCGCGTGCGCGGCACGAAAGAAATCCGCAATCTCCCCAACGTATCGACTAGAGAGAACAGGCAACCCGCCTGTCGCTAATCCTTAGAATCCAAAAGAGCTTGCAATCCGTTGGGGCATACGTGCTAGATGATCCACCGGGACTGCCAGGATTTCGCGGAGCCAACATCGGCCCGCGTCCCTTGCGCCCAATTGCCACATGTCATCTTAAGGCGCCCCGCGGCTTTCAAAGTCAAGCGAGCCACAAACGCCGCCAATGCGCGCCAGGAATGCGCGCCAGGAATACGCGCAAGGCGGGAAACGTCGAACTGCACGGAAAATCCGCCTGATCGTCGAGGGCCGCTTGCGTCGCTTATCCGCGCGCCAATCTCAGTGGAGTAAGCATGCCCGAGGTCAAGTTCAACGGTCCCTGCGGCCGCATCGAGGGCCGGTTTCATCCCTCGACGATACGCGGCGCGCCGATCGCGATCATCTTGCACCCGCATCCGCAATTCGGCGGGACGATGAACAATCAGATCGTCTATAATCTCTATTATACGTTCGCGGAACGCGGCTTTTCCGTGCTGCGCTTTAATTTTCGCGGTGTCGGGCTATCGCAAGGTTGTTTCGATCACGGCCAGGGCGAATTATCGGACGCGGCGGCGGCGCTCGACTGGGCGCAGGCCGTCAGCCCCGAGGCGCGAGCCTGCTGGATTGCCGGAATCTCGTTCGGCGCCTGGATTGGCATGCAGCTTTTGATGCGGCGGCCGGAAATCGAAGGTTTCGTCGCGATCGCGCCGCCGGCCAGCCGTTTCGATTTTTCCTTTCTCGCGCCTTGTCCTTCCTCCGGACTGTTCGTGCATGGAGATCGCGACCGGGTCGCGCCCTTGAGAGAGGTTACCGGTCTGATCGAAAAGCTCAAGACTCAGAAGGGCATCTCGATTGAGCATGCGATCATTCCAGGCGCCAACCATTTCTTCGAAAACTGCATCGAGCTTGTGGCGGAGGAGGTCGGGCTATATCTCGACCGCCGCCTCGGCAACCCGCCGCGGCTTCCGACGCCGACCCGCAGCGAGCCGGCGGAGCGGCGCTAGGTCTCCTTGTTGCGAGGCGCGGGCCACACGCCTTGGATCCGTCGCCTCAATCCTTGGCGCGCTCGACATAGGAGCCATCTTCCGTCTGAACGATGACGCGGACGCCCGGCGAAATATGCGGCGGCACCATCACCCGCGCGCCGTTCGAGAGTTTCGCGGGCTTATAAGACGACGATGCCGTTTGACCTTTCATGGCGGGCTCGGTCGCGACGACTTCGAGCGTCACCCGCGCGGGCAGTTGAATTCCGACGGCGGTGCCGTTGAAGGTCGACAGCACGCAGGTCATGCCTTCCTGCAAATAGATCGCCTGGTCTCCAATGACCTCGGCGGGCACGACGATCTGATCGTAAGTGGCCGTATTCATGAAGGTGAAGCCATCGGAGTCCTGGTAGAGGTAACTGAAATTCGCGTCCTCGACATAGGCGCGTTCGACCTGCTCGGTCGTTTTGTAGCGGTCGGTTGTTTTGACGCCGTCCGAGAGGCGCCGCATGTCGATTTGAGTCGTTGGCGTGCCTTTGCCGGGATGAAAGCTTTCCGCGGTCAAAACGACATAAAGCTGACCGTCCTCCCGCTCGATTATATGTCCTTTGCGGATTGAACTGGCGATGACTTTCACGGGCTTTCCTTTATGCGAAGGTATGTTTTCGGAGCGCCCGGGGCAAAGACGCCGGGGCTTGCCCATCGACTCCGGGCGGCACAATAGCCATGTTCCGGCCTTTCGCCAGCGCATTTGCGGGCGAATGGGCTCCCCGGTTCGCCCCAAGAAAAAGCGTCGGGGAAGAAACCGCAAGCCCTTCCCGGCCGCATTTCCAGCGAAATGGCGCCAATGAGCACGCCCGCGCCCGAACGATCGCCCTGGTGGCAGCCGCATCTTCACCGCGACCGGCGGCCTTTCCTCCTAGGCCGCGCCAGGATGGTTGAAGCCGCGCGGGCTTTTTTTTCGGCGCAATCCTTTATCGAGGTCGATACGGCAATTCTCCAGGTGTCGCCCGGAAACGAAGCCCACATCAGCGCTTTCGCCACCTCGATGTTGGATGACACCGGAGCGAAATCAAGGCTTTATCTGCATTCCTCCCAGGAGTTCGCGGCGAAAAAACTGCTCGCCGCCGGCGAGCCGCGCATTTTTTCCTTTGCGCATGTGTTCAGGAACCGCGAACGGGGGAGACTCCACCATCCCGAATTCACCCTGCTCGAATGGTATCGCGCGGGCGAGCCTTATCAACGATTGATCGAGGATTGCATGGGCCTTCTCGCCCACACCGTTACCGCCGCTGGCAGCCGCGATCTGCGCTTTGGCGGCCATGTTGCCGATCCGTTCGAGGAGCCCGAAATCTTACCCGTGAGCGAGGCATTCGACCGCTATGCCGGCATAGATCTTCTGGCCACGCTCAAGCGGTCCGAACCCGACCGCGACGCGCTGGCGGCCGACGCCCGCAATCATGGAATCAGAACCACTGCGGACGACAGCTGGTCTGATATCTTTAGCAAAATCCTGGCGGCGAAGATCGAGCCGCAACTCGGCCATGGCCGCCCGGCGATCCTGATGGACTATCCGGCGAGCGAGGCGGCGCTCGCCAAATTGCAGGAAGACGGGCGTTTCGCGGAGAGGTTCGAACTTTATGTGTGCGGCGTCGAGCTCGCCAATGGATTCGGCGAGTTGACCGATGCCGCCGTGCAGCGGCGGCGGTTCGAAACGGAAATGGCGGAGCGGCTCAGGATTTATGGCGAGGCCTATCCGATCGACGAGGATTTCTTGCAGGCTCTCGCGATCATGCCCGAGGCCAGCGGGATAGCGCTTGGGTTCGACAGGCTGGCGATGCTCGCGACCGGAGCGTCCCATATCGAGCAAGTGGTATGGACGCCGGTTCAGCAGGGCACGCCCGGCAGATGAGGAAACCGCCGGAAACCCTGCGCACTGCCGCCGGTCTGATCGGAGCCGGTCTCGTGCCGGAGGCAAAAAGGGACGCGATCGAGCGGGTCGCGGCTACTTATGCCATTGGCGTGACAGCCACGATGGCGGGCCTCATCGACCCCGCCGATCCCGCCGACCCAATTGCCCGCCAATTTGTTCCAGACTTGGCCGAACTCTCCCAGCGGCCTGACGAAATGACCGATCCGACCGGCGATCTCGCGTTCAGCCCGGTCGAAGGCATTGTCCACCGCTACCCAGATCGCGCGCTCTTAAAATTGCTCCACGTCTGCCCGGTCTATTGCCGGTTCTGCTTTCGCCGCGCGGTCGTCGGGCCAAACAATCCGGCTTATCTCGCGCCGGTGGCGCTTGCCGCCGCGATGGGCTACATCGCGGACCAGTCCGGGATCTGGGAAGTAATTCTCACCGGCGGCGATCCGCTGACTTTGTCGGCGCGAAGGCTCGCCGACATCATGGCCAAGCTCAAAGCCATCGATCATGTGAAAGTCATTCGCCTGCATACGCGTGTTCCGGTCGCCGATCCCGCGAGGATCACGGCGGAGCTTGCCGGTGTTTTGCTTTCCTCCGGCAAGACCGTCTATGTCGCCTTGCACGCCAATCATCCGCGCGAGATGTCCGAAGCCGCGCGCGCCGCCTGCGCAAGGTTTATCGACGCGGGCATCCCAATGTTGAGCCAGAGCGTGCTGCTGGCCGGAGTGAACGACGACATCGAAACCCTGACGAAGCTCATGCGTGCCTTCGTCGAGGCGCGGATCAAGCCTTATTATCTGCACCAGCTCGACCGGGCGCCGGGAACCGGGCATTTTTGGGTGCCGATCGCAAGAGGCCAGGACTTGATGCGGCAGTTGCGCGGCCGCGTGTCGGGCCTGTGCCAGCCCCATTACATGCTGGATATTCCCGGCGGCCACGGCAAGTCGCCGATTGGCCCGGATTATCTCACAGACCTATCTCCCGGCGAGACCTACGAGGTCACCGATTACAAGGGCCGGCCGCACGTTTATCCACCGCAAGAACCACGGTAAGCAGTGCGGGTTGCCTTTGAAGCACGATTAAGCGAAAACCGATCTTGCGCCTGGCCGCGCGCGACACCCTGGAGAAGCCTTGCTAAAATATCTTGCGTGCCTGATCGGTCTTGTTGCGCTCGTTGCGATAGTGCCGGCGCGCGAGGCTCCCGCGAAACCGCCGCCGGTCCAACAACGGGACAAGGCGCAAGGGCCCGCGCAAAAACCGGGGCCGGCCCAAGGGCAAGTTCCAGCGCAAGGCCAGACGTCGCAGCCAGCGGGGCCGCCAGCTCCTCCGCGGCCCGCGCCGCCAGAGCAAGAGCCGATCGGTCCGGCCCTAGACAACCTGAGTGCTTCCCTCAAGCAAATCGAGGCAAGCCTCGAGCGTCACGATCTGACCGACGCGGATCTCCAGGCCTTGCGTCAGCAGATCGATCCGATTTCGGACTCGGTAGCCGGTGCGCTCGAC
>JBATYB010000430.1:0-2010 GCA_049673825.1 Methylocella sp.
GGCGATGAGCTTGCCGAGAATCGCGGGATCGGCGTCGAGGATATTGCGTGCCGGGGATTTGGGCAGCACCAGCACATGGCCGTCCGCGCGGGGCATTATATCCATGAAGGCCAAAGCCACATCGTCCTCATAGACCTTGTGACACGGCAACTCGCCGCGCAGGATCTTCGCGAAAATATTTGTCTCGTCATAGGCCGGTGACGGCATCGGTTTGCTCCTCACAAATCCACGCCTCGATGTGACAAGCGGCGCGAAGGGAATCAAGGACCCTTTTTGAAGGGCGCGAGTTCGCCATAGTCGCGCAACGCCTCGTCGATATGAATGCGCTCTTTCTGGAGATATTCCTCGATCGCCCGGGAGAAACGCTTGTCGCCTATATCATGCGCCGAAAAGGTCGCGACCGCGCGATAGCCCCGCGCCAGCTTATGTTCTCCTTGCGCGCCGGCCTCGACGCGGGTGAGGGCGCGCGAAATCGCGAATTCGATCGCCTGATAATAGCAGATCTCGAAATGCAGGAAGGGGTGCTGCTCGATGGCCCCCCAATTGCGCCCGTAGAGGGCGTCTCGCCCGAGAAAATTAACGGCGCCCGCGATATAGCGGCCGTTGCGCTTGGCCATGACGAGGAGAATATGATCGCGCATCGAAGCGCCGACATGCGAAAAAAATGCGCGGTTGAGATAGGGCGTCCCCCATTTGCGCGCGCCGGTATCCATGTAGAAAAGAAAAAATGCGTCCCAATGCGTTTCGGTGATGCCGGCGCCGGTCAAAAGCTCGATCTCGATGCCGCCGGCGAGCGCCGCCTTGCGTTCGCGGCGGATCATCTTGCGCTTGCGCGAGGCGAGATTGGCCAAAAAGGCGCCGAAATCCGGGTAACCCTTGTTGATGAAATGAAATTGCTGTCCGGTGCGTTGCAGGAACCCGGCGGCGCCGAGCGTCTCCCATTCGGTGCGGGTGGGAAAAGTGATATGGAGCGACGAGGCTCCGGCTTTTCCGCGAAGTGCGCGAAGCCCGGCAACGAGCGTTTGCCGCGCTGCTTCGCCGTGCCCTGGCGCGACGAGCAGCCTTCGGCCGGTGACCGGCGTGAACGGCACCGCGACTTGTAGCTTTGGATAATAGCGGAGCCCTGCGCGGTGATAGGCATCGGCCCAGCCATGATCGAATACGTACTCGCCCATCGAATGGGTCTTTAAATAGGCAGGGGCGGCGGCAGCGAGGCGGCCGCAGGCGTCCTTGACAAGAATATGCGCGCTGATCCAGCCGGCTCTCGAGCCAACTGACTTCGACGTCTCAAGCGCGGTCAAGAACGCATGGGCTATAAAGGGGTTAAACCGCTCCACTTCATTTGCTGGCTGGTCTCCGTCGCGCGTCGGTTCTGGTCCCGGCGCGGGCATGCCAAGTCCATTCGGGTCCGCCTCCGGATTGGCGCAAGCGTCCCATTGCGCGGCGTCGATCTCGCGCATCGATTGCGCGGCATGGACCGTGTAGGGCGAAGACATTTGTGGCCACCGGGGCGGAACCGGCTTCTACCCCACCGCGATCGCCGGGAGCAATAGTGACGGCGCGATCCTGGCCGGATGAAGGCGCTGATATCCCCGGCGCCGCCCAAAACCGCGACCATTCCGGCGCGCCGCGCAACGGAAATCCTTATGCGCGATGGCCGGCTTGCGCCGGAAAACCCGCTGCCGGGACGTCCGTGGAACCTCCGGAAGCGTTACGGCGCCGGTCTGATCCTCGAGCAATTTTTTAGGAGCCGGACGCGCTCCTCCTGCCAGTTCCCGGTGAGCCGGCGGCGGTCCTCGCGAAGCTGCGCGCGGCCAGCCTCGAGATCGGTGATGCGGCGGTCTTTTTCCGCGATCTGACTCTTTAAATCCGGCGAGCCGGATCTCGAATTTGGCGGAATAGGGGTCGTTTCCAAACCGGCTTGACCGAGTTGCCAATCGTTCGGCTAGGGTTCATCCGCGTCGGCTTTCGCGGTTTTCGGATACCCCCGGAAAAGTTCGGCCGGATCGT
>JBATYB010000431.1:0-3498 GCA_049673825.1 Methylocella sp.
TTCGAGTCCGGCGACGCGATCGGCGAGGAACGGAGCCAGGCCCGCGATTTTTCCCCGCAGGGAGCCTATGCCTTGCGCCTTGAGGCGGTCCGCCGATCCTTTGGCGATCACATAGGCGCACTGCCAATATTCGCCGCGATTGAACACAACCAGCATGTGGCCGGCGTCGACTCGGCCGAGCAACGCGCCGGAATCGGTGGTCCGGCGCGAAAGCTTGAACCAAAGCACATCCATCGGCGCGCCAATGTCAAGCGGCTCGAAGCCGGCCTCCCGCCGCAGCAAGGAATGGCGGCCGTCGGCGCCGATCGTCAGATCCGCGCGGATCGTCAATTGACCATCCTTGGTTTTCGCGGCGACACCCGCCACGCGTCCTTCCTCTTCGATCAGGCCGTCCACTTCGGCCGACATCAACAGCCGGAAGCTGGGGTAGCGCTTGGCTCGTTCGGCCAAAAAATCCAAAAAATCCCATTGCGGCATGAGAGCCACGAACTTCGCGTGCACCGGCAGATGCGAAAAATCGACCATCGGAATCGTGACATCGCCGATTTTGAATTCTCCTTGCTGGAGTTTCTCATGTGGAAGCGTCAAGAAATCTTCCAGGAGCCCCATCTCGTGCATCGCTTCAAGCGTCGAGGGATGGATCGTGTCGCCGCGAAAATCGCGCAGAAAATCCGCGTGTTTTTCGAGGACGATCGCATCGACGCCCGCGCGGGCCAGGAGAAAGCCGAGCATCATCCCGGCCGGTCCGCCGCCGACGATGCAGCAGCGGCAGGAGATTGTTTGCGGGGTCTCGTTCATCGCCCACCTTCCAAAGAAGCTCATCAAGGCACGATACGCCGGAAGTCAAGGCAAGATTAAGGGCGCCAATTGCGCCCGAAGGACATCTTCGTCCGCGAAAAAGCCGGTCGTATCGTCACCGTCGATCATCCGATGGAGGTGGACATCGCGATTTCGGGAGGAACGCCTCTAACCGGCGGCAGGGGCGGCGCCGGAATCAGCCATCCGCGCGGCCCTTGACAATTGGACGACCGCGTTCAATTCCCGGGATATCGGACGGGTCTGCGACCTGTTTTCGCGCGACCTGACAGCGACCCGCCGCGATCAGCCCGAGCGGAACCACGAGGCGAGGTGCGCATTATTGTCGAATTCGCTGAAAGACCCGTCTCGCGGTCATCGGCGCCAACGTCAAACGCTATTGGCGCCGGCAAACCGCCCGAGCGATTTTGGAAATCCCCGGCAAAGTTCATGGCCTCGGCGCAAGCTCACCGCTTAACCGGCGATATTCAAAGCGCGACGATCCCTGCCTTCGAGATCCCGTCCGGCGCGTCACGCCGCTGCGCTGGACAAAAGGCTACCCCCGCGCACAGGTCTCGAAACATTGTGGTGCGATCGCGGCTCTCTTTTTTACATTCGCATTCGCATGGCGACGCTGATCGCATGGGAAGAACGCCGTTTCAACACTCATCAGGGGCTCGATTTTGTCAGCCAGCAGCGTGCTCGTGCGCCTCAATTAGATGCCATCAACGGGTCATGCGACGATCAGAGGTCATGCCCCTTCTTCTTCATTTCGGCGCGCACGCGGGTCATCATATCGGCCGATATCTTGCCTTGCCAGCCTTGCATCGCGGTCACGACCTCGGTCAGGAAGGCTGGTTGTGTCTCGACGTATTTTTTTCCCGCCGGGCTCTCGAAGAAGGCCACCGCCGCCTTCAAATCCTGCTCGCTCATGTGTTTGACATAAATCTGCGCGGCGATATCGACCATTTCGTCTGCTTGCTTGTCGAATTCGGGCTTGAGCTGCGTCAGCACGGCGTTAAGGTCGGGCCTGAGTTCCGGCCGCGTCTGGGTCAGCGACGAGCCGATCTGATCCATGAATTGGGGAATGATGATGCTAAAGGAGCGCGACATTCCACAGGCGATCACGAGCGCGCGGGCGGCGGCCAAATGCGACGGGCTGGGCGCGGCCGGAGCCGGTCCGGTTTGGCCCCGCGGGGTGTTGGGCGCGGCTTGTTGAGCCCTGCTTCCGCCCGCGGCGACTAAGGGAGCCAGCAGGAACGCAAGGCAAAAAACCAAATTCATGGCGTGTTTTTCAAGAGCTGTGCGCAACCGAAAACCTCCCAAGGCTTTGACAAAAGATGCAAAAAGCCCCCGCCGGCGTCAAGCGAGCTGGCCGAAAATCTCGATGCCGGCCGGACCAGCGCAGATCACGGCCTTGGCAATCCCAATGAAGAGTCCATGTTCGACGACGCCGGGAATGGCGGCGAGCCGGTCCGCCAGATCCTCCGGGCGGGGAATGGCGCCAAAAAAGCTATCCACTATATAGTGCCCATTGTCGCTGACGAAAGCCTGGCCGCCGGGAGTTATCCGCAGGCGGACCTCGCCATCGCAGCCGCAGGCCCGCGCGGCGGCCAGAATCATGCGCTTTGTCGCTTCGAGGCCGAACACGTTAACCTCGACCGGCAGCGGAAATTTGCCGAGAACCGCCACGGATTTCGACGAATCGGCGATCACGACCATGCGCCTCGACGCCATGGCAATGATTTTTTCGCGTAAGAGCGCGCCGCCGCCGCCCTTGATGAGACGCAATTTTGGGTCGAACTCGTCGGCGCCATCGACCGTCAGATCGAGCTCGGGCGAGGCGTCGATCGAGGTCAGCGGAATGGCATGGAGCTCGGCCAGGGTGCGGGAGCGCTCGGAGGTGGGCACGCAGATCACGTCCAAGCCTTCGGCGACCCGCGTGGCAAGAAGTTCGACAAAATGCGCCGCCGTCGTGCCGGTCCCAAGCCCAAGCCGCATCCCAGGCGTAACGAGCTCCAGCGCCTTCCCGGCGGCGAGCCGTTTGGAGTCGTCCGGGGAAAGCTCTGGCATGAGGCGGCCGCGATGGCTCCGGCAGGGTCTGCCTGGGTTAGTCCCTTGGCTCCGGCCGCGTCAACCCCGAGACGGCGGTTGGCTCCCGCGCGATGCGCCTCTATATCTAAGGCACGCGGAGGAAGGATCATGACTGCTACTGCAACAAAAATCATGCTGGACACGCCGGCCCCGGACTTCCGGCTTCCCGGAACGGACGGGCGGACCTATACGCTCAAAGATGTGGCGGGCGAAAAGGGCACGGTGATCGTCTTCATTTGTAATCATTGCCCCTATGTGAAAGCGGTGATCGACCGGCTCGCCGCGGATGCCCGCGTATTGATGGCGGAAGGGATTGGCGTCGCCGCCGTTTGCTCGAACGATGCCACGGACTATCCTGAAGATTCGTTCGCCAATATGAAGCAGTTCGCGCAGGCGCACAAAATTCCGTTTCCCTATCTTCACGATGAGACACAGTCGATTGCCCACGCGTATGGCGCGGTCTGCACCCCCGATTTCTTCGACTACGGCAAAGACTTGAAGCTGAAATACCGTGGCCGCCTCGACGAAGGCCGCACTGCGCCGCCTCCGGCGGGCGCGCGGCGGGAGCTTGTCGAGGCGATGCGGAGCATCGCGGCCACAGGCCTGGCG
>JBATYB010000432.1:0-8248 GCA_049673825.1 Methylocella sp.
CGACATTTCGGGAAATTCGGCTAGATGTGTTTTCGGCCGGGTTGTTAACGAAGGGATTTCATCATGGGCGTAGCTCGCAATCGTCGTGGCGTGGCGATTGCCGCGGTGACGGTTGGCTTGGGCATCGCGTTTCCGAGCATCGCGCACGCTGGATTTTTCGACTTCTTATTTGGGCAACCCGAGCGCCCGGCCGTCAGGCCTTATGGAGGCTATTTTGGCGGTACGCCCGGCCATTGGGGCGCCGATCCGGGTTTTCGCCGGCACGCGGATCGTGGTTTCCATAGACATGGGCATAAACTCTCGGCGCGCCGGAAGTTACGCGTCGCCGATAACCATCTTGTAGGGCCGGTTCCACCGACCGATCTCATGGACGACGATAGCTTGCGGCGTGGCGATGCGGTCATGACGGCTACCGGGATAAGGATTTTTATTGGCTCGTCCGGCAATCATCACGACCCGGAGGATTTTAGAAAACCATCCGAGGTCAAGGGGCTTCCCAAGAGCGAACGCAGGGCCCTCGCCGCTCTGGACGCCCAAGGTTCCGGCACGGACGGCAAGCCCGGGTTGGCTGCCGGACGCTCGGCAAGCGAACTCAAACTCGTTTATGGGGAAACCATTATAGACCCCCAAGGCCGCTCGATCCGCTACGTCGGACCGTAACCGGCAGCGTCGTCGGAAGGCGGTTTTCGCCGCCGCGGTTATCGGAGCGGTCCGGCTCGTCGTGAAAAGGACCTTGTTCGCCGCCGTGGCCCATGGAGAGCAGCACGTCTCCGGCGATGGCCCGCGAGATCCGGCTTTGCCTCGCCAGGGCCTCGCGGTCGAGCGCGTCGATAAATGCGCGCGCCGCGTCGAGCGAGCGATCGATCCGCAAAGCGATATAGCCGACAACGCCGGTGTCGACGACAAGCTGCCGGTCGATCAGGAGCTTGACGAGAACGGCCCGCATCAGGGCATCGTCCGGTGGCCCGATCGCGGCCGTTGGGGCGAGACGCAAACGCGACACGAGATCGGCGGTCCGCAAGCCCCAGGCATCCGGTGGCGTTTTCGCGGTGAGAACCAGGGCCGTGCCGCGCTCGCGCATCAAATTAACAAGGTGGAAGAGCTGCGCTTCGGATTGGCCGATCGCATCGGCGTCGTCAAGCAGCAGCGGCCCGGCGGCGGCCAGCGCTTCAATATCCGCCGCCGCCAGGGAAACGGCGGATTGAATGCCGGCTTTGGCGATCGAAGCCCAGATCGCGCCAAGGTGGCTTTTGCCGGCACCTGACGGCCCCAAAATGAGCAGTGTCGGGTCCGGCCAGCTGGGCCAGAGTTCGATCATCGCATAGGCTTGTTCGTTCGAACCGGACACGAAGAAATTCTCGCGTTCGTAGCCGGGGTCCGGGGCGAGATTCAGCGTCAATTGAAGGCTCGCTGGCCGCGCCTGGCGAGGTTGATCGCCGGCCATCTCAATGGTCCTCGTCGTCGCGATACGTCATGGTGGAATCGAGAAGAATCCGAGGGTTGGGCCCGGCGGTGCCGGCATAAAGGTTGCTTTCGCGGTAGCGCCTGACCGCGAAACGCATGATCACTCCGGCGGCGGCGGCAAACGGAACCGCGGTAATGAGGCCGGTGAAGCCAAACAGGCTGGCGAACGCCAGCAGCGCGAAAATCAGCCACACCGGGTGCAATCCGACCGATGCGCCGACGAGCTTCGGCGACAAAATATTGCCTTCGAGAAATTGACCGGTCAAAACGACGCCAAGCGACATGGCGAGCAGCTTCCATTGCGGCCAATCCTGGACGATTGCGACCGCGGGGGACAAGACTAGAGCGGTCAAGGAGCCTACATAAGGGATGAAGCTCAAGACGCCGGCCGTTATGCCGATCAAAAGGCCGAAATTGAGCCCGATCAGCGAGAGTCCAATGCCATACCAGGCGCCAAGAAAGAGACATACAAGGGCTTGGCCGCGCAAAAACCCCTCCATGGCGGTATTGATCTCGCGCGCGAGTGCCCGCACCGTCTCGCGGTGACGCAGCGGCACCAACCCATCGATCGTGGCGATCATCTTGTTCCAATCGAGAAGCATGTAGAAAAAGACAACAGGCGTCACCACAAGGAGCGAAATCAGGCTGATCAGAGCCGCGCCGCCGGTCAACAGCGAGTTCAGAAACGAAGTCGCCCATTGCGCCGCCTGGGCGACTAGATCGTGGGTGGCGCTTGCCAGTTCGGCGCCTCCTTTGTTGCCAAGGCCAAGTTTACGCGTCAAAACGCCGCCATATTCTCGCGAAAGGCGCTCTGTCTCGGCCGAAATCAGTCCTTCCAGCTTGGCGGCATAGGCGGGCAATGCCTCGATGAAACTTGCGAGCTGGTGCCAAAGAATCGGCACGATGAAAACTGCAATCAACACGAGGACAAGCGCGAGGCACGCCATGATGAGAAGCGTCGCGCCGAGCCGGTTGAAGCCAAGCCGCTCCAGCCGGTCGGCGACGGGATCAAAAAGATAGCCAAGCGCGACGGCCGCCGCGAAAGGCAAAAGCACGCCGCTGAAAAGCCACAGCATAAGAACGAGGAGCAAAAATGCGCTGATCCAAAAACCGATCTGCCATTCGATCCGCATGACCGCCGCCGCTTCCTGCCGCCGCTTCCCGCCAACTCTGCCAACGGCTTTCCCATACCATGGGTCGCTTTCGGCTATCCATGGTTTCCTATACCCGTGGCATTACACGAAGATTCGGCCGTTGACCGGCAATGCCGGGCCTCGCGGCGGGGGGAAGGAACCGCGTTTCGTTCGCGGCGCCGGGGAAAAAGATTGGAGAGCCCTCTCCCTTCCACCTGCCGCGCGAGCGTCAAAGATTCATGTGTTTGATCCATTGGCCAAAATAGGCCGCCGTCGAGGCAAGGGTCAGCGCCGCTACCACATAAAGCGAAACATCGAACCAGGCGCCGGCCGGAAAATCGAAAGCCTTGACGCTGAGAACCATCGCGGCGAAGCTAATTTGCGCGGCGGTATTGAGCTTCGAGATCGTCAGCGGCTTGACCTTTATCGGCTTGCGCATGATGAGCGAAATCATGAAGGCGCCGATAATCATGATATCGCGCGCGGCGACGAGGATGGCGATCGTCGCCGGAAGCACTTCGACGATGGCGAGCGAGACATAGATGGAGACGATCAGCGCCTTGTCGGCCAAGGGATCGAGATAGGCGCCGAGCTCGGTGCGAAGATCGAAGGTATTGGCAAGCCAGCCATCGACCGCGTCGGACAGGCCCGCGATGATGAAGACGATGCAGGCCTCCTTCCAGCGCTGCGCGGCGATCATCGCGACGATCGCCGGCACGAGCACGAGGCGGCCGAGCGTGATCAGGTTGGGAAGACTGCGGTAATAGGAAAGCATCGCTCCGTTTCGCTAGATTTAAACCGCAGCTTCGATGAGTTTGCCGCGATGGGACTACCCGTCCGGCCAAGGCCAGTCCGCCCGAGTCTCGAAGAACCTTGCCAGAGTTCTTAAAGCCCGAGCGTCCGCGGAGAAGCCTTGCTGAATTCAGCAGCGCGCGGATTGCCAAGGGCCATGGGGAGTATCCGTCCATGCGTCTAACATGGCTACCAGCCGATCCCAATAGCGCGGGTGTGGCCTGAGCGGCGAACCTCGGCGCTCTTGCCTTGGCAGGCGCCAGGGATTAGAGCAAATTCCGGCACCCCGTTTGTGGAATCGAGAAAAATTCGTTGATTCAACTGCCTTGCGCTCTTTTCGCTGCGTGAAACAGGAACGAGCTCGCGCGCTCGCGGCAAACGGCGGCGTCGCCGAACCGGAGATGTTGCGCACGTTCGATTGCGGCATCGGAATGGTTGCCATTGTCGATTCGGGCAAGGCCGCCGAGGTTTCCCGCGCCTTCCGCTCGGCTGGCGAAAACCCGGTTGCGCTCGGCCGGGTCGTGGCGATCGGGGCGGGCGAGCGGGTCGTCTATTCCGGGCGGCTCGCGCTGTGACCTTCCGGCGCAAACGCACGGCGATCCTAATCTCCGGACGCGGCTCCAACATGCGGGCCCTTATCGAGCGCGCGCGAGATCCAACTTACCCAGCCGAAATCGCCCTTGTCTTGTCGAACCGGCCGGACGCGGCGGGATTGGCCTTCGCCAAGGAAAACAACATCGCCTGCGCCGTCGCCGATCACAAGATTTACGCCGGGCGCGAGGAGTTCGAGCGTTCGATGCAGGTGCTGCTCGAATTGCATCGTATTGAGCTGATCTGCCTCGCCGGTTTCATGCGGATGCTGACGCCCTGGTTCATCGGCCAATGGCAGGGGCGGCTTTTGAACATTCACCCGGCCCTGCTGCCTGCCTATCGCGGCCTCGACACACATGCGCGCGCCTTGGCGGACGGCGTGAAGATCCACGGCTGCACCGTGCATTTCGTCGTGCCGGCCATGGACGAAGGCCCGATTATCGCGCAAGCGGCGGTCGCGGTGCGCGATTCCGATACGCCTTCCTCGCTCGCCGCCCGCGTTCTCGCCGAGGAGCACGCGATCTATCCGGCCGCGCTTGGCCGCGTCGCCGAAGGCCGCACGCGTGTACAGGGCAATCGCGTTTATTTTGGTGAACCGGCGACCCTGCCCCCGCCCTTGCGGGTTCCTTTTGGTGAGTAGGAGAAACCGCTCGGTCGCGGGGCATCCACCCAAATCTGGGGGCAACCTCCGGATCGGCCTTCACCCCACGATCTCATTGCCGGAAAACCATTGCGCGATCTCGGCCACGGCGGTCTCCGGGCTATCCGACCCATGCGCCGAATTCTCGCCGAGCGACAGCGCGAATTCCTTGCGGATCGTGCCGGGCGCGGCCTTCGCGGGGTCCGTCGCGCCAAGCACGTCGCGGTATTTTGCGATCGCGTCCTCGCCTTCGAGCACTTGCACGACCACTGGCCCGGCGGTCATCGTCGCGACGAGCTCGCCAAAAAACGGACGCGCCTTATGAACCGCGTAAAAGGTCTCGGCCTGCTCGCGGGTCATCCGGACGCGCTTTTGCGCAACGATTCGCAGCCCCGCCTTTTCGATCAAAGCGTTGATCGCCCCGGTTAGATTTCGCCGCGTCGCATCGGGCTTCAGAATAGAAAAAGTTCGTTCGAGCGGCATTGTATCCCTGCAAGTGAAAAAAGCCGAAAGAGCATCGCCGCCTCGCGGATCTTGGGAGACTAGCTGGATTCCGGCCGCAACCGGCAAGCCGAGCTCGGCAACATCGCTGAACCAGGTCTTTTGAAGAAGTTGATAAACTTCTTTAAGAGCCTACTTCAACTTATTGATAGTCGGCAACTCCTTGTCCATCGCATGATTCCAGATAATGTGGATGCGCGAACGGGCGGCGCGATCCACGCCTTGGTAGAGGCCGGAGCGCCGCCCCGCTTACCGTGGCGAAACCGCGCCCGGGGGCGGGTTCGCGGCGGGGCTGGATGGCTCGGCTAACGGCGCGAGCGGGAGGGTTATGATTTTTGAATCGACGGGTTTTTCGCCGAGCACGGCCTGGACGTTGGCGTCCTGCGGCCTCGGTTCGGTGATCTGCGCGCCAATCGTGCGCACCGCCTGGGGTGCGTCGGCATAGGTGTCGTGCCCGATCAGACCGGTCGACTCGCGCGAAAGATCGTAGGCCTTGACGCCAAGGTTTTCGAGCGCCGCGTGATCGCTGGGATTATTGGGGTCGAGCGCGCCGAGTCGCTGCCGGTCGCCCGCGAGCGTGCGCGATAGCGAAAGCGCGCGATCGTTGGAGGCGACGAGGACGAACACATGCGACGGATCGAGCCGCGCCAATTGTTGACGGAAAACGTTCAAGTCGATGTCGGGCGCGGCGAGCATGACATCGCCGAGCTTGCCGTTGAGGTCGGGGCTGCCGGAAATGGCATTTTCCCGCAACGCTTCCATCGCGAGCCAGGCGCCCATCGAATGTGCGAGAATATGCACGCGGCCGATATCCGGCAGCTCGGAAAGCCGGTGCAGGAGCTTGCTCAAGGCATCGCGGGCAATGGTCGCGCTTTCCTTGGCCGCGCCATAGTCGAGGAGGCTGCCGGCGGCGGGCCATGTATAGAGCACCGCAACGCCGCCGAAGCGCGCGTCGTCCACGATCTGAGCAAGCCGGAAACGGGCCTCGTCGTAGCTCGTGTTGAATCCATGAACATAGAGCAGAACATCGCGGTTCGATCCGATGCGTCCGGAAATATGGCTAGCGAGCTCGGCGAAAAAAGCGGTCTCGTCCAGGCCGCGCCGGCTCCTCACGGTAAAGTGCTTTTGCGGATCTTCCGAACCGAAGGCGGGCCGCTCCACCCTCCCCGGCTCATGGCCAGGCGGCACGCCGATCATCTGCAAGGAAAACCGCGCCCCGTTCGCGACGGCGGCGTCGCTCGACGCGCCGCCTTCGCCCTTGCGGGTCGAGACCACGAAGATCGCGACGGAACGAGGCCCCGCGGCAGGCTCGCCCGCCCCGGATAGGCCGATCGACGCGCAGCCGGGGACAAGGATCGTGGCGCAGCCCGCGAGCATGAAACAAAGGCGCCTGGCGATATTTGGCCACCGCGCGGGCAGCTGCCGGAAGACGCGAGGCATGCCAACTCCTGCTATCGCGCTTTGGTTCAAATTATGGTCTCGGATGAGCGCATTGAATTCTGCTAAAAACCTAACAAAGCCCGCATCTTGCGCGCGGCTTTGCGGGCTGCCCGTTTGTGGCCGTCAAACATGTCGGGAATGCGGCCAGGCACGCAACGTCGCCGAGGCAATGCCGCGCGGCCGAGAATCCCGTGGCTTGAGTTAACACCTCAACGGACGAGTCTCATCTGGCTCGGCGAGTTTGCCGTGGCCGCTCAACAAAGTACAGTTTGGAAATAAATGACGACTTGTTTGGGCTTAGCCTGGAGACTTTTGGCGGGTCATTTTGTCCGGTTTCAAGACAAAGTCTGACAACACGCTTAATCGATTTCCCTGCCGGACATGGCGGTTTCCGTTTCGGCTAAACGTTTAACATTCCTGGCAGAAGCTCGCTGTCTATCAGCCGCACCATTGCATGTGGCAAGCGCCTTTGGTGAGGACATTCATCCGTCGTCATTGGCATGGTTGCCTCACTTGCTGCTCTTGATAGTCCATCTTCGGCGTTTCGCAGGTCACAAAACTCGGAGGGAACAAATGTCCAAAACCTTCAACATTTCATCACGACAGCACATCATTGCGGCCGCGATGGTCGCGGCGGCGATTGCCAGCGATCTTGCCGTCCAGCCCGCTAGCGGCGGCGCCAGTCCTCAGACATCCAATAAGCCGCGCTCCTTGCTGATCAGCGCTGACCTGCTCTTCGACGGCACCAAGTTCCTGACGGGACAAGCTGTCCTCGTGCGGCACGGTAAGATCGTCCAGGTGGCGCCGCTCAACGCGATTCAGGCTCCCGGAGCACGCACGGTGAATGTACCAGGCGGGACTATCCTGCCTGGCTTCATCGACATGCACACCCACCACCTCCTCAACGCGGTGCCTCCTTTGCGAATATTGGAGCACGGGGTGACCACGGCGCGGGATCTCGGCGGCCCGTTGAAGCCCGTCACGATCGATGAGCCGTTCCAGTTGCGCCAGCTCCTCTCGGGGCCGATCATCACGGTGAAGGGCGGCTATCCCATTCCAGTGTTCCCACTTTCCGGGGTTGAGGTAAGCGGGCCGGGCGAGGCGCGAAGGCTGGTCCATCAGCTAGCCGCCCAGGGTGCTAGCGTCATAGCGCTCTCGCTCGAACCAGGCGGGGAAGTCGGAGCACCATGGACCCTGCTCCCGGCGACCTCACCGCCGCCCTGGCCGACGTTGAGCGATGCCGAGCTTGGTGCCATTGTCCAGCAGGCTCACCTACTCGGCCTGCGTGTGACAGCCTATCTCGGTACGCCCGAAGGCGCGCGGCGGGCGCGAAATGCCGGTGTGGACGAATGGGCGCATATGCCCTGTGACCCGCTACCCACCGGTCTGATCCAGCTTGCCGGGAGCAAAAAGCAGGCCATCGACGGTACTATCGACACGCTAGCGCAATGCACTGGCGTCCACGATAACGCCAAGCAGCTCGTGGCCGCTGGGGCGAAGCTCTTCTACGGCACCGATATGGGACACATCGACATCCCTCACGGCATCGATGCCTCTGAGATCAACCAGCAGCTCAACGCCGGTAAGACGGTCGACCAGGCAATCGCCTCAGCGACGAGCGAAGCCGGGTCATATCTCGGCCTCGCGCCGCTCGGTCAGCTCGTGCCGGGAGCACCAGCAGACATTA
>JBATYB010000433.1:0-3056 GCA_049673825.1 Methylocella sp.
GTCCTGGAATGTCGCACCTTCAGCCGCCACGATGACGCTAGCGAGGAGCGCGTAGTCCGAGTGGATATGGGCGCGTCCCTCGACGGCCGCGATCACCGGAACGCGGATGTTCGCAATGTTCTCTAAAGTCTGGACGCCTTCATCGTGAATTCTGCTCCAGATGCCCGGGTCGGCGACATCTCCGAACGATGGCCATTCTACGTCCCCAATGAAATTCCCGCCTGCTCCTGTAACGATGACAACCTTGTTCGCTCGGTCTTGTCCGATTCTGTGAAAGGCATCGACAAACTCCGTGTGTGCTTGCGCGTTCATAATAAACGGGCCACCGTTGCTATGGAACTCGGCAACCAGCACACCTTTATCGTCACGTGACAGTTTCAAATTGCGATACGCGGCAAAGTAGTCGGCTTGAAGCGGTTGCATGGAGTTCTCCTCAGTTGATCGATTGGCTGCAAGAAGATCGGTCCACACCTCATTTAAGACCATGGGGATGTATCGCCGGCCCCATGGTGCCAGCGCCGCGCCTACTCCGCCCCCTCGCTCGCACTCGCCTTGATCTTCTTGACCGGAGGCGGATTCCATTCACCCGTCAGCGCATCGCGCTTTGGCGCATAGAGCCGCATCGTCAGATTAAATGGCCCCTTTGGCGCTGGAAGCCAATTGGATTCCATGTCCGCGCCGGGACTCTCGTTTTGGAAATAAAGATCGAGCGAGCCGTCCGGGTTATGCTTGAACGGCATCCAGCTGCTGACCGCGAAACGGCTGAGCCCATTTGCGACCTGAAAACCCTCCGGATCATAGAGCGTGACCGACCAGAACGCTTCGACGGGCGGCGTCTGCCCTTTGTCGAAGTGAAGCACATAATTGTTCGCGCCGTCGAGCGGCTTGCCCGTCTCGTCACCGAGATCAAGCGGGTAGATCGCATCCTCGGGCACGTTCGCGCCGAGACCGAGCTGCGCGACGATGGCGCGTTTGAGATAATAATTGCCATAGACCCCCATCGTATCGGTGTTCATCGACCAGCCGTTCACGACCCGTGCGATGGCCGGGGTTTTCCATTGCATCAGCTTCCGCGCGTCGTCCGGCGCGGTCGCAAGGGCGCTGCGGATGGAAGGATCGAGCTTATTGATATCGAAGCTTTTGCCGGCGTCGAAGCCGATGCGTTTCAAGCGCGCGATAATCGGCTCGTCCGTGAGATGCGGCGGCTGTCTTTTCAAAAGCTCGGCCGCGATCGCGAAGAACCGCCCGGCCGGCATCGCATCGACTTGCAGTTTGGGCGGGGTCTTCATATCGATCGCCTTGTCGATCTTGACGGCCACGGGTTCGGGCGTCTTGCCCCAGCGGGAAAGCGGCGTGATCTTAAAGCCCGCCTGGATCTTATGGACCGCGTCATAATCCGGCGGCCCGTCGGTTTTGGTGCGTCCGATGATCCACACGTAAGGCGTCGGCGCCTCAATACGCTGGGTCTCTTTCGGGAGCTTGAACTTTTCCACGAATTTTTCGCGGACATCGGGCCGCCAGCCGGGCGGAGTCACGAGAAAGTCAGCCGCCTCCGTTCCTGTCGTGCGCCAGCCCGGCGCGGCGAACGCGTCGGTCCACATGTCGAGCATAGGAATAAGATAATAACGTCCGCCGGTGTCAGGAACCGAGACGATCATCGGCTCCTTGGTGAGGTCGAGCCACGCAAGGGAATAAAGCGTGTCGAAATTGGGCCGCACGACGACCTTCATATCGGCGGAAGGAAACACAGGGATATTGGCGAAACTATTCATAGGGCCATGGCCCGGCTCCTTGCCAGGCTCGATATTGGTGAGCTGCTGGCGGGTCAGCTCCATGGTCACAAGCGGATAGAAATATAGATAGGCCTCGACGCCGATGGAATTCGCCTCGGCTTCGCTGATTGCCGGTGGCGGCGAGACGGTCCCGGCGGCCGCCACGCGCGCAAATGTTAGGCCAAAAAGAGCCAAGGCTAGCGCAGCCATTATCCTGTTCATCGGGGTCTCCTGCGGTCATTGAAAGGTTTGGCTGCGGTTTCAACGCCGCGGCGGCAATTTCAAAAAGTTACCGGAGCTATCGGTATCGAAGGTCTTTAATAGTACGCAAGTTCGAGGTCTCCGAGGCCGTTTTCGCGGCGACGTTGCGGGCGCCACATCCGGAACGCGACCAGCCTGTCCTTGCATCGGTCGCATTGCCGCGCGCGCTTTCTCGCTGAACTCAAATTAAATAAGCTGTCGCAACGGCAAACAACGGATGCTAATAATCAAGCCGGAATACAAGAACCAGCATTTTAAGGATCCCGCCTGCTTGCGTGCCGTCGCTGTCAACAGGAAAAAATGAAATGAAAATATCCGCACGCAATCTCCTCGAAGGCAAGATCAAGGATGTTCACAAGGGTGCGACCACCGCGCATGTCGAAATCGAACTCAAGGGCGGCGCAACCGTAATCTCTTCGATCACCAACGAAGCGGTCGAGGAGCTCGGTCTCAAAAAAGGCACCCAAGCCTACGCGGTCATCAAAGCCTCCGATGTGATGATCGCGATAAGGTAAGTGGGCGCCACGCAAAGTTCGCGCGGACTTTTTGCCGTTTGCCATCCCGTTCAGGTCTTTGGCGGGGTATGCCCGATCCGCAGCGATTCCTCCGCGCTGCTCGTGAGAACGCCTTGGATCTTGCCGGTCAAGGCGGCAAGGATCCAGGGAAGCTGCACTTCAATGCGCACGGCATCGCTCATGACGTAAAGTTGCGCCGTCGCGGTCTGTCCAAACGCCACGACCCGCAAATTCGCCATGTCGCCGTTCCAATTGACCTCGCTGTAAGCGAGCTTATCGATGTAATTCCGGCGCAGAAGCTCTATTCCCCCGGCAATCCGCCTTTTCGCCTCTTCGGCACCGAGGCGGTGCGGCAAGGTGATGACGATTGAATTCGACATGACGACCCTCCAGTGTTCGTCATGTAACCATTTTTGGCTCTGGTTGCCACTCGTACGCCGCACCGCAAATGCGGCGCAAGCAATCATCGGTCTCGACAGTGCGTTAGCGGCAGGGCGGCAATCCAGGC
>JBATYB010000434.1:0-10010 GCA_049673825.1 Methylocella sp.
TGGAGCGGGCGAAGGGATTCGAACCCTCGACCCCAACCTTGGCAAGGTTGTGCTCTACCCCTGAGCTACACCCGCATCCGTGCCGGGCCCAGCAGGCGAGACTGGCGGCTCGCCTTTGTGCGGCAAATATCGCTTGAATGCAACAAAATGGTGGAAGACCGTGCCGGCAAACGATTTGTCCGGTCCAGCCAATCCCTATGATTGCCGGGCTCGAGGGGGCCGGTCGGCCGATAGGCAACGCGGCGAGGGTTAAGCCGGCCGGCCGGCACAAAGCCTCACCCATGGGCGACGGGCCGCATCGAACATCCCCAATTTGTCGGCTTGGATATTCACCAGCGGCAGACCGCGATCGCCGCGGCTACGAGGGGGCGCTCCGGAGTGGCGGCATACCTCGGCGAGATCGCCAATGACCCGAGAGTTCCGAAAAAGTTTCCCGCCGCTTTTAAGGACGCGCCTCGGCAGAGCCGCCCCAATCGGCGCAAGGTCATGCGGCTCGACCCGCGGATGCGAGATTGTTGCCCGGCGTTTAAGGCCCGCCTCCTGGCCCGCATATCCGCCGGACGAAAAGCCTATGCCTCCGCTCGGAACCGGCGGGCCGGTTTCTCTCCGAAAGGCCGTTGCCGGCAATCATGAAAGCGGCGCGATTCCGCGATCCTTCGACGAGCTCGGGATGAGGCGAGCCAACGCCGATGTTTTGGCGTATGGTGCCGCGCGAAACGCGCGACGAGCCGCCTCGCTTCGGCAGCGGGAAAAGCTTTGGAGAGCGAAGCTGGCTTGTGGGGACTGCGCGGAGCGCTCCGGACGCCCCCGCGCGCGGAGAGTTGGCCTGCGCGAGAATGATTTTCCGGGCATCCGGAAAGGGGGTGTGCCGTCCAATTCTCCCAGGCTGGACCCGGTCGATCCTTCGACTGGCCCAGAGTCCACGCAGGCGAGCGGCGACCGGGGATCGCGTATCCTTGGTTGATTGCACGAACCGGGGAGAACCGAAATGACCAAGCCGGAAAGGCTCGCGCCTCCGTCCGCCGCTCCGGACGACGAGACCACGATGACCGCCGCCTTAGAGCCGAGCGGGAAGCAATGGGCGCGCGCGTCCTTCTTCTGGGGGAAGCGCCACGGTGTTCTGCCCCTCATGCCGAGCTTTTCGAAGGACGATGGCGAAACCACGGGCCGGCGCAGCGGTGAGAGAAACGGCCAGTTGACGCCGCGCGGATGATCGGCTAGGCATCCTTTTCCCCTCCCCGAGAGAAGGTTCCGCGGGCCGGGCTTATTGCCCAAGCGCTGCCTTCGCCAGCCATCCCGCAAGGGCCGGTCTCCGCTGGACGCGGGACAAACTCTTCCGCCGCGACCCTTTCGCGCAGCGCGGCCCACATGGAGATAGAGGTCTTGGCTCGTATCGCCGGAGTCAATATTCCCACCAACAAGCGCGTCATCATCTCGCTTCAATATATTCACGGGATTGGCCCGACGAAGGCCAAGGAAATTTGCGAAAGAGTGAATATTCCCTCCGGGCGGCGCGTCGCCGAGTTGACCGACGCGGAAGTCTTGCAGATTCGCGAGGCGATCGACCGCGATTACATGGTCGAGGGCGATCTTCGCCGCGAGGTTGCGATACACATCAAGCGCCTGATGGATCTTGGCTGCTACCGTGGGCTTCGCCACCGGCGCCAATTGCCCGTGCGCGGCCAGCGCACCCACACCAACGCGCGGACTCGCAAAGGCAAGGCCAAGCCCATCGCCGGCAAGAAGAAGTAAATTCAAGAGAAGTTGCTCATCGCGTTGGCCGCCAACTGACCGGCCACGCAATCGCCGCCAACAATCGATGATGGTCCCGAGCGCCTGGAATGACGGGTGCGTTTGAAGGAATTGGCTAATGGCAAAAGAGGCTACCCGCGTTCGCCGCCGCGAGCGCAAGAACATTGCGTCCGGCGTCGCGCACGTCAATTCGACCTTTAATAATACGATGATTACGATCACCGACGCGCAGGGCAACACAATCTCCTGGTCGTCGGCGGGGACCATGGGGTTCAAGGGGTCGCGCAAATCGACGCCTTATGCGGCGCAGATGGCGGCCGAGGACTGCGCCAGAAAGGCGGCCGAACACGGCATGCGGACGCTCGATGTCGAGGTTTCGGGGCCGGGTTCCGGCCGGGAATCGGCGTTGCGGGCCCTTCAAGCCGCGGGCTTCACGGTGACCTCGATCCGCGATGTCACCCCTATTCCGCACAATGGCTGCCGGCCGCCCAAGCGGCGGCGCGTTTAAGAAGGCATTTTCGACACCGTTGCATCAGGCGATTTGCAGCTAGGAAAGGTTTGGTCGTGATTCAGAAGAACTGGCAGGAGCTTATCAAGCCAAGCAAACTCGAAGTGGTCCCGGGCGACGATCCAAAACGCGCGGCCACGATCGTGGCGGAGCCGCTCGAGCGCGGCTTTGGACTTACCCTCGGCAATTCGCTGCGCCGCATTCTATTGTCGTCGCTGCAAGGCGCGGCGATTACCTCGGTCCATATCGACGGTGTCTTGCACGAGTTCTCGTCGATCCCCGGCGTGCGCGAGGACGTGACCGACATCGTGCTCAATATCAAGGACATCGCCCTCAGGATGCCGGGCGATGGCCCGAAACGCATGGTTTTGAAGAAGCAGGGCCCCGGCAAGGTCACCGCCGCCGACATCGGCACGACCGGCGATATTTCGATCCTCAATCCCGAGCTTGTCATTTGCACGCTCGACGAAGCGGCCGAAATCCGCATGGAATTCACGGTCAACACCGGCAAGGGCTATGTCGTGGCCGACCGCAACCGGACGGAAGACGCGCCGATCGGCTTGATCCCGGTCGATAGTCTCTACTCGCCGGTCAAGAAAGTAAGCTACCGGATCGAAAATACGCGGGAAGGGCAAATCCTCGATTACGACAAGCTTACCATGCAAGTGGAAACCAACGGATCGCTGTCGCCCGAGGATGCGATCGCTTTCTCGGCGCGTATCCTGCAAGACCAGCTCAATGTCTTCGTCAACTTCGAGGAGCCGCACCGGGTCGAGGCGACACCGTCGATTCCCGAGCTCGCCTTCAACCCGGCGCTCCTCAAAAAGGTCGATGAGCTCGAACTCTCGGTGCGCTCGGCGAATTGCCTGAAGAACGACAATATTGTTTACATCGGGGATCTCATTCAAAAGAGCGAAGCGGAAATGCTCCGCACGCCGAATTTCGGGCGCAAATCGCTGAACGAGATCAAGGAAGTGCTGGCCCAGATGGGCCTCCACCTCGGGATGGACGTCACCGGCTGGCCGCCGGACAATATCGATGAGCTCGCCAAGCGGTTCGAGGAACATTACTGATTGGAATATCCCTCCTCTCTCGTCCAAAGCGAGCGGGATGCCAACGGGTGCGGCCGTACCTTGGCGCGGCGGCCGCGAAAACAACGGAGAACGCCATGTATCACGGACACGCCAAGCGCCGCTTCGGCCGCACGCACGAACATCGCAAGGCGACGTTTTCCAATATGTGCCAAGCGCTGATCAAGCACGAGCAGATCGTCACCACGCTGCCGAAGGCAAAGGATTTGCGCCCGATCGTCGAGAAGCTGGTCACGCTCGGCAAGCGCGGCGATCTGCATGCGCGACGGCAGGCGATCGCTCAAATCAAGGATGCCATCCTCGTCGGCAAGCTTTTCGCCGTTCTCGCGCCGCGCTACAAGGACCGGCATGGCGGCTACACGCGAGTCTTGAAGGCGGGATTCCGTTATGGCGATAATGCCGCCATGGCGGTCATCGAATTCGTCGACCGCGATGTCGATGCCAAGGGGCGGGATTCGGGTCCGGTGGCGGGCGGCGAAAAAGAGGCGGCGGCTTAGGGATCATTCGCGGTGACCGGGGTGCACTCGCGTGGCGCCTTGCCTTGACGCGAACCGGTTCTCGCTTAAATCCGATACAGGGTCAGGTCCGCTGGTTTGGAGCGATCCATGAACGTGCGCTTGCTTGGTTTGCTCCAGGCCTTGAACGCTTTGCTTTTGGGATTGGTTCTCTTTGCCGTTTCCGCGAGCGCCGAGCCGCCGCAGCATACGCCTCGGAGCCAAAGCGACATTTTCCTGTCGTTCGCGCCAGTCGTCAAGAAGGCGCAACCCGCGGTCGTCAACGTCTATGCCTCCCGGACGGATAGACGGCCGCGCAATCCCCTCTTCGACGATCCGATTTTTCGCCATTTCTTCGGCGAGGGGGGCAATTCCAGGCCAGGCGGCCCCACCGCGCGCTCCCTCGGCTCCGGCGTCCTCGTCGATGCGTCGGGCCTCGTCGTCACCAATTATCACGTCATCGAAGGCATGACTGACGTAAGAGTCGCGCTCGCCGATAAGCGGGAATTCGATGCCGGGATTGTCCTGCGCGATCAGCGAACCGATCTCGTGGTCTTGCGCTTGAAGGGGGGCGCGAACTTTCCGGTGATGGAATTGGGCGATTCCGACGCGCTCGAAGTCGGCGACATCGTGCTGGCCATTGGCGATCCGTTCGGGGTCGGTCAGACGGTGACCCAGGGAATCGTCTCGGCGCTGGCGCGCACCCAGGCTGGAATATCCGATTACGGATTTTTTATTCAAACCGACGCCGCGATCAATCCGGGCAATTCAGGCGGCGCCCTCGTCGATATGCGGGCAAAGCTCGTCGGCATCAATTCCGCGATCTTTTCGCAAACCGGAAGTTCGATCGGGATCGGTTTCGCAATCCCGGTCAACATGGTGAAAATCGTGATCGCCGCCGCCAAGGGCGGAGGACAAGCGGTGCGGCGCCCCTGGCTCGGCGCGAGCCTGCAGACCGTGTCCAGGGAAATCGCCGATTCGCTTGGCCTCGACCGGCCGTCGGGCGCGCTAGTCGCCGATCTCTCCGCCGGCGGTCCGGCCGCCGAGGCGGGTTTACAACGCGGCGATCTCATCACCGCCATCGACGGTCAGAGCGTCGACGATCCCGAGGGCCTCGGCTACCGGATGGCCACGAAACCGCTCGGCGGCGCCGCCTCCCTGACCCTGCTTCGCAACGGCAAACACATCACAGCCTCGATCAAACTGGTTCCAGCCCCGGAAATTCCGGCCCGAGATCCAATCAAGCTCACCGGCTCGTCCCCCTTCTCCGGGATGACCGTGATCAATCTGTCGCCGGCGGTTTTGGAAGAATTATCCCTCCATGGCGTGAGCGAGGGGGTCGTCGTCAGCGACGTCGAGGACGGCTCGCGCGCGGCGATGGTCAATTTTCAAAAAGGCGATGTAATCAAGTCCATCAACGACAGGGCAATCGGCACCACGCGGGAACTCGAAGCGGCGGTGAGCGGGCATCGTAATTATTGGAAATTGACAATCGCGCGCGGCGGCGAGGTCATCACCACGATGATCGGCGGGTGAACGATGGGGCTGCCTAAATCTCTCTTCTTGCCATAAGCCTCCTTCGATTGTTGCTCCGCCGGCATTTGGAGCAGCGCCAGCGGCGATCGGCGTTCCGCCTTCGCGACTCGTAAAATCAGACTTCCAAAATCAGGTTGCGCGGCGAACGGAAATGGACCCGCGAAGCGGGACCGCCCGCGAGAATAGGTAACCATCACTTCGCCGGGTCATATGCGCAATGCGCGCCGCCGCCGCCTTTTTGCTTCACCTCGGCGGGATCGATTGTGCAGTCGAGATTGGACACGGCCACGAAGATCGAACCCGCGGCGCCCTCCTGCGGCACGCCCACCGCGGCGAGAGTCGCGTAGAGCTCGTGCGCCTTCCTGCCCCGTATCGCGACTTTTTTCGCTCCAAACGTCAGATCGCAGCTATGCTGGGTGTTGTCCACATTGCTCGCCCGGCAGTTGACCGCGCCGGCCGCAACCGTGATTTTTTTGTTGGGCGCATAACGCACGTTCACATAACCATTGAGGAATTTCGCAAGCACGTGCTTGTCAATGGCCTTATCGCCGGGCGAATGTTCGGCGACGAGAACGGCGAGCGCCAACGCCCCATTGCCGTCGGCGGATCCGGCGAACGCGGCGTGATTGGCGAGCAATAATGGGATTGCAAGAAAAGCGCTTGGTTTCATGTGCGGTTCCTCCTTGGCGGCCGACGTGCTGGCGAGTCGCGAGAGGACGAAAAATCTCTGACGTGCCAGCGCTTTATCCGCCAGTCCCCTGATCAGGCATAGGAAGATGAGAGTCGCTCGATTTGGCCTGTTTGGCAAGTCCGGGCGCGGTCAACGGCCAACGACCCGCGCGATGGCAAAGGCGGCGGCGGCGGCAAGAGAACCGACGATCGCCGTCTGCGAGGCGCTACGGAGCGGCGCGACGCCGGTCAATTGGCCCTTGACGCCGCCAAAGATCAGCAGGGCGGCAAGGGTCAGCGCGATCGAGACCGGAAGCGCGCGGGAAACCGTGTCCAGCAGGACATAAGGCGCCAGTGGAATAAGTCCGCCGACGACATAGGCGGCGCCGATCGTGAAAGCGCTTTTGAGCGCCCGGCCTGCCTCCGGCTCTTCCAAGCCAAGCTCGAAACGCATCATGAAATCGACCCAACGGTCCGGGTCGCGGGTGAGGGCGGCGGTCACCGTTTCGGTCAGGGCGGGATCGAGGCCCTGTTCGCGCAGAATTTGCCGGACTTCGGCGCGCTCGGTTTCCGGCACTTGTTTGATCTCGGCTTTTTCGCGGTGCAGCTCGGAATGGTAATGTTCGAGATCCGTTTGCGCCGCGAGATAACCGCCAAGACCCATCGCGAGCGCGCCCGCCGCGATCTCGGCGAGGCCGGCGGTTATAATGATCGCCGTCGAGGACACCGCCCCGGAAAGGCCCGCCGCAAGGGCGAAAGGAACGGTCAGCCCATCCGCCATTCCGATCACAACGTCGCGGACAACGGCCGAGGCGGAAAAGTGCTTTTCGATATGCGGGGTGGTCGGCATGAAGCCCCGGGAGGTGAATCCCGGCCGCGGGAGCTGCCGGGCTGGTTCGTACGCAAGCGCGGTCATGGCATAGATAACGATGGATCGGTACTAAATCCCCAGCTTGTGCAGCAACTACAACGCCGCAAGCTGTCTCAGCCTTTCAATTGCGATCTTATCGTCCGTCTGCAAAGAAATCGGATTTACAAACTTTCCGGCGCGATCCATCAAATAGATAACCGCTGTGTGGTCTATCGCGTAGCCGCTTTCCTTGAGCTCGATGGGCTTGTAGTAGATGCGCTTGTAGTAAATGCGGTATTCCTTTGCCACGGCGGCGATCTGCTCGCCGGTTCCGGTGAGTCCGCGGATGCGCGGGTCGAAGGAAGAGAGATATTCCTTCAGGCGCGCAGAAGTGTCCCGCTCGGGATCGACCGTAATGAACAAGACATTGAGCTTGTCGGCAGCGGGGCCGATCGCTTTGAGCCAGGTGGACAGGCCGGAAAGGGTCGTGGGGCAGGCATCCGGACACGACGTGTAACCGAAAAAGATCACGCTGGGCTTGCCGGCAAAAGTTTTGTCCGTCACTTTTGTCCCGTCTTGATCGACCAATTCAAAAGGACCGCCGATCGGCACGCTTTCGGCCTGTTGCTTCGCCGGCGGCGGTAACAGAGAGAATAGAATTACAGCCGTCCCAAGCGCCGCTATTGATGCGACCGCCGCAACCCGGATAATTCGGAACGCGCTCATTCCGCCACTCCTTCTCGCTTGCTGAACCAATCAGTGACGCCCTCGAATCGAGCCTCGGACTGCACCCCTCTCACCGGGTGAAACTGTCATTGGCAATTTGAGCACCTGACCGATGCGCAGCCGGCGCGGATGGAGGCCGGGGTTCGCTTTCATGATGCCACGCCACCGCCGAGCGTCTCCATAGAGCCGGGCAGCGATACGACGCAGGGAGTCGCCGGCGACTATGGTGTAACTCTCGGCGAGCGCGGGCGGCGAGGTTTCGGCCGCTTCCTTCGCGGGTTCGTTTGCGGCGACCTTCGGCGCCTTCGCGGGAGTCCGCAATCGGGATTGGTCACGACCGGGGCTGCTCACGCTTTCTTGTGCCGGTTGTTGCTGTTGCAGTTGCGCCAACTGCTGGGATTGCCGCGGCATGGACATCATTAGCTGCATCCCGGCGAACATATATCCCATGGACCCAGCCATGATGGTCATGCAGATGTCGCCAAGAGCTGATCTTTCCGCCAGAGGTATGGCCACTGCGCCGCCGGTTCCGGCAAAAGCGGTGCTATGGGCCCTAGTCAGCCACGCAATCGCTTCCAGGGCGAAATACACGACAAAGGCGTAGCTGAGCCGGGGCACCCAGTCTGTCATCGGCGCCCACATGTAGATCATTGCTCCCTGCTGAACCAACGCCAGGATCCACAAGTAGGCGAATGAGCGCCGCAGTCCGAATTGCACCAGCATCCAGCCGATGATCGCGACAGACGTTGCGACGTAGACGATCATCCAGACACGTGCCGGGAACCAGTCCAAGCCGAACGCCACGGACGCATACATATAAAGCATTCCGAGCAGCATCACGACATGAGCGGAATGGTACCAGCGCCGCTCCCCACGCATCTGGATCAGATGAGCGCAGTGGAAAACGAGGACAGCACAAAGCGCCGCGATCCAGATCGCCGACGCTCTTGCGGAGAGCAGATCTTGACCTGAAGACGTCATCATGGTCAAGCTTACCGGGTGATTCAGCGGCAGCAGCGGCTGGGTCGGATGTCACACACGGACAAATGGTCCCAGCCGCTGCCAAATTATCGGTTAAGCAGCAGCCTTACGGCATTCCTCGGCGCAGGTCTTGCATGAGTCGCCGCAGGTCTTGCACACGGCAACCTTGGGGAACTTGTCGCATTCTTTCTTGCAATCGTTGCAGACCATCTCGACCACCTTGGCCAAATGGCCGGTATGCACTGAATTGACCGCGGCAAGCGAATTTAGCGCGGCGCACGCGGCGACGAGCTGGAAGGCAGCATCGGCGCAATCGGCCATGCTCGTGTCCTTCATCTTATACATGCCGAAACAATGCCGGAGACAATCGTTGCCGGTGGCGACGCAATGCGCGGCGGCTTCTTCGAGGGACTTATATTTCGGCAGATGCATTTGCGGCTCTTCGGCAGCCATTTGCGCGAAGGCCTGTGACGTCGAGGCAACCGCGGCGGCAGTTCCGGCCGCGGCAATGAATTCACGACGGTCCATGGGTGTTCCTCCCACTAAGGTTCGAGAAATGGGGTTCGAACCGCCCCCCTTCGCGAACGTAGAAAACCGCTCCACGTTGCAAACTCGATAAACCGGACCCGGAGCCGCACGCTCGCCGGGCTTTAATTCGGAAACAATGCATCGCAGCCTCAAGAGACCGTGAACTGGAACGTGCCTGAGCTCGGAAGCCCATGGATCGAGACCACATGCCAGCTCACCTTATAGGTGCCCGGCGGCAGCGCGCGTTTGAGCCTGACGATCACAATCTGCTGATCGAATGGATCGTTGGCCGGCTTGCTGGCCGCAACCATGGCCCCGGTGGGACTCATGACCAGCACGCTGGACGAGGCCGCGATGACGCCTATGGTAAAATAGAGCTTGACCTCGCGCGGGGATCCGCTCACGGGCAGTCCGACGCCCGGGACCGCGTGATCGAGGAACGCGCCACCCATTTGGGCAAATGTCTGTGACGCCGGAGCAAACGCAACGAAACTTCCGGCCGCGGCAATGAATTCGCGACGGTCCACGGGATGCCTCGTTACTTCGCGCCGCATTTTTGATCGAGCATGCCAGCCTCGTGCGAGCCCGGGTGGTACGTATTCCCGGTGAATTTGCTACCATGAAAAATAAATACCGCCACCTCTTTCCATGACCCGTTTGGGGTCCTTTTGAAGGCGCTGCACGGAACGTTCGCCAAACCCTCTGGATATTGTTGCAGCGTGTAAGTCTGTTTTGCGTGCGCGATTTGTGGGGCGACACCTATAAGGGAAATCGCAGTGGCAGAGATCATGATTGAACGCATAGCACTCTCCTTACGGTTTGAAAACGATCACTTCAGTTCCGAGCGTTCCCCCACGGCAACGCGGGGGAGTGCT